>NZ_DASYZI010000387.1:0-10790 GCF_035946395.1 Actinocrinis sp. | reverse complement strand
TTCGGCAGAACTGGATTATTGAATTACTTATCCCCACCAGAAAGCGGCGGCGATCAGGACATAGAGGCCGACCATCGTGGCGCCTTCGAGCCAGTCGGACTCACCGTCAGAGACCAGGTAGGCGACCGCGATCGTGGAGATCGCCACCGTGGAGACCAGCATCGGGTTGAAGACCAGGGTGAAGCTCGCGCCGCCGACCAGCGGCGAAAGGAGCACCAGAAGCGGGGCGAGGACCAGAGCGATCTGTAGTGGGCTGTTGAGGATGACCGAGAGCGCGTGGTCGGCCTGGTTCTGCCAGGCGAGCTTCACGCCGACGGCGTTCTCGACCGCGTTGCCCGCGATGGCGACGATCACGAGACCGGCAAAGGCCTGGGAGATGTGCAGCGAGTTCATCGCCGGCTGAAGAGCGTTGACAAACAGGTCGGACACGTACGCCGCGAGGACCCCGGCCACCGCCAGCATGGACACCGCCAAGGCGAGCGGCCAGTGGTTGCCCGCGCCGTGCTCGGCCGCCTCCTGCGCCTTCGCTTCCGCAGCCTGTTCGATGGCGGTCGGCTCCAACGCGCCCGCGCCGTCTGGTTCTTCGCGGCGCAGCGAGGCGGGGATCGACAGGGCGAAGACGACGAGCAGTACCACCGCGGTGATTCGTGACAGTCCCACCTCGTGCGTGGCCGCCGCAGCGTGGATGTACGAGGCGAGCGACGGGACCAGCATCGCCGCTACCGACAGGATCATCAGGGCCATGATCATGCGGGCACGGGTCTGTGAGTAGTAGAGCACCCCGTTCCTCCGGCCGCCCACAAAAAAGGACAGGCCGAGGACCAGCAGCAGATTGCCGAGGATCGAGCCGATGACAGCGGCGGCGACCACGTCGACCAGGCCGGCGCGCAACGCGAAGATGCCGATGAACAGTTCCGGAAGGTTGCCGAAGGCCGATTGCAGCACGCCGACCGCACCCGCGCCGAGACGGTCCGCCAGGTGGTCCACGGACCTGCCGACCAGCGCGGCAAGGAGCGCGACCGCGATCGCGGCGACGAGAAAGGGGACGATCGCGCCCCCACCCTTCGTGAGTGCCGCAGCGACGGTGAAGACGCCCGCGCCCGTCATCATGCTGAGATCCGACCGGCTCAGTACCCTGCCGATGCCCGTGGTGGCGGTGTTCCCTGCGGGGCCGGTCGGTCCGGTCGGGCCGGTCGGCTCGGTGGTCGTCATGTGCGCCGAGCGTAGGGGATTACGTCGAGCGATGCGGTACGAAGTTCAAGGTGTGTTAGGTGACGGTCTGTCTCGTGCTTGGGCAGCTGTCGGTAGGGCGGCTGACGGTGTGTCAGGTGGTGGTGTCCATGTGTTCAGGTGGTAAGTGCTACGTGCAATGCGCCTGGTGGCACGCTGTGCGGTTCGGTGCGGGCTCGGTTGTCAGGGCAGGTCGAGGATCTTCTCGCGGACCGCATACATGACCGCTTCCATCCGTGAGTGCAGTTGCAGCTTCTCCAGGATGTTGCGCACGTGGTTCTTGACCGTGTTCTCGCTGATGAACAGCGTCTTGGCGATCTTGCTATTGTTCGCCCCGGTCGCGATGAGCTTGAGTACTTCCAGCTCGCGGTCGGTCAGCTTCGGCGCGGGCGGTCCCTGCTCGCGGCGTTCCTCGCCGTGGCGGGCCATGGTGGCGAACTCGCTGAGCAGCTTGGTGGCCATCGACGGGGTGATCAGCGATTGGCCGCCGGCCACCGCGCGGATCGAGTCGGCGATCTCGTGCGGCGGGATCTCCTTGAGCAGGTAGCCGGTGGCGCCGGCCTTGATCGCCTCGTAGAGGTCGGCTTCCTCATCGCTCATGGTGAGCATGACAATCCGGGTGGACGGGGCCACCTCCTTGATCGCCGCGGCCGCCTCGATGCCGCCTCGCCGGGGCATCTTCACGTCCAGCAGCACCACGTCGGGCAGCAGTTCCCCGGCCTTTTCCACCGCCTCGGCGCCGTCCCCGGCCTCGCCGACCACCTCGATGTCAGGCTCCTGCTGTAGCACGATGTCGAGGCCGCGCCGCAGCAGGGCGTGGTCGTCGACCAGCAGCACCCGGATGGGATCGGCGGACGCCGCCCTTCCGGTGTGGGCACCGGCCCGCGCCCGGCCCGCCTGCGCCTGTGCCTGCGGTTTCACCTGCGCCTGCGCCGGAATGCTTTCCGGGCGCAGCCCAGCGGAACGGCTGGAATCGGGTTTGGCCACCTGTCCGTACCCCCTTGAACCTGGATCGGCCGGTCCGGGCAGGCGCCCGTTACTCCCGGACGAGACGCCGGATACGCTGAGTGACCGAATCATCATCGCACAGTATCGGCGAAACCTGATAATAGCTGGCGCGGGCCCGGGAGTGACAGTGCCGCTCGGCTGCTGGTCGCCGTATCTCGCGTTGACGTGCGCCGACCGGTCGGATCCGCGCCGATCGTGCCCTCGACAGCCGACAGGCTTTGGCGATTGCTCGGGCCGTTACGGCCATTAGGCCGTAACGGCTGCCGAGGACGCCAGGCGTCGGTATAGGGGCCGAGACCAGGACGGAGACCGTGGTCACGCGGCACTCGACGTACCGGGCTGCCCGCTCGAATAGTGCGCCGCGCCGTTCTCCTCAAGGTGGATCACGCCGTAGTCGTAGCCGTGGCGGCGGTACACGACCGAGGGCAGCTTCGAATCGGCGTCGACGAACAGGTAGAAGTCGTGCCCGACGAGTTCCATCTCGTACAGCGCCTGGCACAGGTCCATCGCCGGCGCGCTGTGCGTCTTCTCGCGCACGACCATCGGACCGTCGCCCTGCACTTCGATCGGTCCTGCATGGTGGACGTCGTCGTGGCTGTCCGCGACGGGTGGCTGGGATGCAGCGATCTGTTCGGCGATCTCCGCGGCCTCAAGCTCGGCGAGCGTCGAGGTGGCCGTCGAGACGGAGACCGGGCTGCGTCTGCCGTGGTGCACACGGCGGCGGTCGGCGGCCCGGCGCAGTCGCGCCTCAAGCTTGGCGGTGGCCAGGTCGAGCGCGGCGTATGCGTCCGCGGCACAGGCCTCGGCCCGCACCACCGGGCCGCGGGTACGAAGCGTGATCTCGATCCGGTCGCAGCGGTCGGCCTGCCGGGGGTTGCGTTCCTTGGACAGTTCCACGTCGAGGCTCATCGCCTTGCCGTCGAAGCGCTCGATCCGCGAGAGCTTCTCGGTCACGTGCTTGCGGAACCGTTCGGTCACCTCGGTCTTTCGGCCCTTCACCACGATGTCCACGCGCGTCTCCCTTTATGCTCGCTGACTCATGACCCTGATGAGGCTCGGGCGCCGCCCCGGAATTGGGCGCGGGGCCGCGCTGCGCTCGGTGGCTGGGTGGGGGAATCGTCGGTTCGGTGCACCGCCTCCTGCGACTGGTTTCAGGTTGTCAACCGTATGCCGGAAAGATCCGGCTGTGGAGGGGTAACGATGGAATGGTGCGGCTGAGTTCCGGCTGGTTGGATTCGGGGTGCTCAGATCTCCGCCGTCAGTGGTCGCATGCACTGCTCATGCGAACGAACGTAGTGCCGCCGGAGCATGAACGGTAGGGGCCATCGGCCGTACTCCGCCAAGAGGGTGAATGGTCGCGTGCCGAGCAGGCAACTTCTCCTTGCGGATGGTGGCGGGCACGGAGAACTCAGTCGCACTGGGTTTCCCCGGGTTCCGCGCGCTGGGTTCCTCATACAGTACTTTCGGCACGTATGGCCGAGCCGGGGTTCCGATCAGCGGACGCGGAAGCGGGTCGCCGCGAGCACTGCCGCGCCGACCGGTCGCCCTCCAGCGGCCCTGATCGCCCGTGCGGCTTCGGCGAGCGTGGATCCGCTGGTCATGACGTCGTCGACGATCACGACCGGCCGCAGAGGGAGTCGATTGCGTGCCGCGGGCCGCACGGTCAGTGCGCCCGCGAGGTTCCGCGCGCGTTCCAGGTGGGTGAGGCCGACCTGGTCGGATACTGCGCGGCTGTGCCTAAGCGCAGGCAGCACATTCACGCCCCTGCCGCGAGCGCGCAGTTCTGCGGCGGCGACATGGGCCATCCGCCGTACCGGATCCTGACCGCGGCGGCGGGTGGACGCGCGTGCCGACGGCGCCGGAACCAGCCAGAAGGGCGACACGTCGGCGGCTGCCGCTAACACGGCACGCGCCAGGTGACGGCCGAGGGGGCGTGCCAGGTCGAGGCGGCTGTACTCCTTTTGGGCGATGATGATGTCAGGAACCGGCGCCCGGTACGGCGCGAGTGCGTGGACGGTGGGGAGCCCGGCAGGACGGCGTACCGGCCTGACCGTGATCGGCGGGCCGCCGAGCGCGAATGTGCACGCGTTGCACAGGCCCTCCGTCACGTCGGCACTACCCGTGCGCCCACATCCTGCACATTCGGCGGGCAGGACAAGATCAAGCAGCGTCGTCCACCATCTTCGCCGCTGACGCTCCGTCAGATCCGCCCGCATGCAGTCAGAGTAGGCACAGCATGGTGTTCAAGGACGCAGATCCGAGCATGTAGTTAATTCACATATTCAGGCGAGTACCCGCTGGTGATGGAGCCCCACGTGCCGGCCGCGAACGAGTACTGCTCGATCTGCTCCACCGTCGAGGCGCCGGTGCCCGACTTCGTGGCGACGAGGAGGGCGCCACCATTCCATTCCACGTTGGTCGCGCCGGTCGGCGGGTTGAAGGTGACCGGGTTGAGATCGGCCGCGTTCATGACCGGGGAGCCGTCGGAGTTCAGCTCGGCGACCGTGACCGGAGACGAGGCCGACTGCGAGCCGAGCACGGCCAGGCACTGGCTGGCGCGCCAGTCGATGTCGACGACCGACGTCCAGTGGTAGACGACCGGCTGATCGACGCCGTAGCCGAGGTTCACCGCGAGACCGGATGGAGCGTCCTCGTCGACGATCCCGATCCCCACCGAGTAGACCGTGGATCCCGGCGTGGTCCCGGGTCCGGAGTACGAGACCGCCATCCGGTGCCCGTCGGGGGCGACCGCGACCTGATCGACAGTGCCGTCGGCCCCGAAGAGCCTTACGGGCTGGACCAGCGGCTGCAATCCGGCGGTGAGATCGAGCCGGTAAAGCGACGAGATCCCGCCGACCGTGTCGAGGAACCACAGGTGGCCGAACGCATCCCACGTCAGCGAGCTGATGTGGTGCCCTGGCCAAACCGGGGGTGAGTCCTTCGACGCACCGGGCGGGGCCAGGTAAAGCTTGCTGCCCTTGTCGTCGACTACGGCAGCCCACGTCTGCCCTGCGTAGAGCCCGACCGCTAGCTGCGAGTACTTGCGGTTGTCCGGGCCGACCTGCGCCGGGTTGATGGTGGCGGCACCACCGTTGGGCTCGTAATGGTTGACCTGGTGGTTCTGGGTGTCGAGGAAGTAGAAGGACGTGCCCTTGGATGCGCCGGTCGCGATGTGATACTCGTCAACGAGGGCGTCCATCTTGGACGAGGTCACGAGCGGGTCGCCCTGCTGATCGACGAGTTGGACGCCGCTGACCGAAGCCAGGCTGCTGAACGTGGCGAGCAGCTGGTTGGCGAGTTGCCGACACGGGCCCAAGGCCCGCCCGGAGCAACCGCTCTGAGTCTTGATGGGGACCGTGGCGGTGTCGTCCGGCCCGATCGTCACCGAGCCGCCGAGGGTGACTTCCGGAACGGCGACTTCGGCGATCCCGGTGAGCGGATCGGGCGGCCCGTTCAGCAACGCGGTCGCCAGGCTCTGCGCGGTAGCGGCGTCACCGGCCTGCGAACGCTGGTAGTCGGGGATCGGGATCATGCTCGTGGCCGGCGAGTCCTGATTGAGATAGTAGAGGTAGTACGCGGCGTAGTTCGCGCGGAACGCCTCCTGCGTCAGCAGGATCCCGAAATCGTCGCTGGGCAGTTTGTCGATCCGATAGCCCTTTGCCGGGTCGTGGCTGAGGCTGAACGTGTAAGTCGCGTCCTTGGCCACGTCGAGAACCTGCTGATAGGCGCCGTCGTCGGAGACCTTCGCGATCATGGTGCCGCTGATCTGGACCTGGACGTCGCCGGACGGGGACCCGCCGCCCGAGTTCGCCACCGGGTCGGGGCTCGACACGTCGCTGAACACGACCACCCGGTTCGGACGCCAGTTCAGCGCGTCACCGGTGAGATACGCCCGCGCGATGGAAAGGTTGCTCGGGTCGCTGGCCGCCGTCTGAAGGAAGCCCTCGACTATTTCCAGCGGGCCGTCCGTGCTCTGTGGCGCCTGCGGCCAGACGCGCACGTCGGCACCGCTTCCAGCCTCCGCCTGCTTGCCTATGGCCCTTACCGTCGTGTTCGCCGGCAAGTTCACGCAACCAGCGGTGCCGAGCAGGGCCGCCAACGCGAGCAGCCCGAGCGCGGCGCGGCGCGGCGATGGCGCGGTCATGCCTGGTCACCCACCCTGCGGCCATCGCTGCTTATCACGTCACGCACCTCGCCATGGCCTATTCCGGCGACGGTGGGCCGCTCGGAGTCGCCGATGGCTGGGCGAGGGTCGAGGGCGGTGTGATGATCAGACACGGTGTGATGGTCAAAACCAGTGTGATGATCTGACGCAGTGTGAAAATCTGACACGGCCGAGCGCGGTCCGCCGTCCGGCGCTGCGGAGCCCGGCGAACCGCGGCGCTGGCGCAGGTGGTGGGTCGAGTCCTCCGGCTCCAGCGGGATCGGCGAGCGCAGCAGCTCGATCCGGGTGGTGCGCGGGACGGTCAGCCGGAACTGCGAGCCGCCGCCCGGCTCGCCCCAGGCCTGGAGCCACCCATGGTGCAGCCGAGCGTCCTCCAGCGCGATCGCCAAGCCCAGGCCGGTTCCGCCGGTGGTGCGCGCCCGCGCCGGGTCCGCGCGCCAGAACCGGTTGAAAACCAGCGACGACTCACCGGGCCGCAGTCCGACGCCGTGGTCACGCACCGCGACGGCCACGGCATCGTCCGATGTGGCGACCGTGACGACCACTTGGCGGCCCTCGCCGTGCTCGATGGCGTTAACGACCAGGTTGCGCAGGACGCGGTCGATGCGGCGGGCGTCCACCTCAGCCACGCACGGCTCGTCCGGAGCCTTGATGACGACCTCGCTGCCCTTGCGATCGGCCAGCGGCGCGGTGCTGTCCACGACTCGCTGGACGAGCGCGCGCAGGTCGACCGGTTCCGCGTCGAGGATCGCCGCGCCCGCGTCGAAGCGGCTGATCTCCAGCAGGTCGGCGAGAAGTTCCTCGAACCGGTCGAGCTGGTTCTGTAGCAGTTCGGCGGAGCGGGCGACCGCCGGTTCGAAGGCGTCGCGCTCCTCGTGGATCAGGTCCGCGGCCATCCGCACGGTGGTCAGCGGCGTGCGCAGTTCGTGCGAGACGTCGGAGACGAATCGGCGCTGGACCCGGGAAAGCTCCTCAAGCCGCCGGATCTGGCTTTGCAGGTTCGCCGCCATCTTGTTGAAGGAGTTGGCCAGCGACGCCAGATCGTCCTCGCCGCGCACCCGCATCCGTTCCTCAAGGCGGCCGGCGGCCAGCCGCTCGGCGATCCCGGCGGCCATCCGCACCGGCATGACCACCTGCCGGGAGACGAACCAGGCGATCCCCACCAGCGCGAGCACGAGGATGAACCCGGCGATCACCAGGGACAGCTCGACAAGCTGGAGGTTCTGCTCGTCCTGGGTGAGCGGGAAGACGAAGTAGGCCTCGGCGGTGAACACGACGGCGTTGTTGTTGATGGTCAGCCGCTGCCCATAGATGATCGCGTCGACCTGGCGGGACGGAAAGTTGAATCCGACGGTCGCGAACTTGTAGTAGATCGCGCCTGCCGCGTCGGTACTCACCTGCGTCAACAGGTCGCTGGGCAACGTGTCCGGTTGCAATGACGCACAGCCGGCCGGGAAGGTGTAGGCCTTGTCCGTATTCTCCTTCTTCGCGGTCAGGACGACTTGAAACTGCGTGCTGCTCCTGCACAGCGAGCGGGTGATGCTCCCGGTCAGCACCCCGGTGTCGGCGGACGAGTCGACGTTCGTCGCGGAGAAGCCCTGCTGCACCGTCTGGAACCCGGCGATGGCCTGTTCCTTCGCCGCTTCGAGGCGGGTGTTGAGGATCCCGTCCGCCACGCGCTGCGCGATGAAGTAGCCGAGGCCGACCGCGACGGCGAGCGAGAGCACCATGGTGACCGAGATGACCCGAAGCTGTAGCGAGCGGCGCCAGCGGGCGGGCAGGTCGCGCAGCGCACGGGCGAGCACTCGCAGCACGCGCCGCAGCCTCACTCCCACATTCGTGCCCATCGCTCCACCGGTCCCCCTGTTGCGCGCTGACGCGTCCACGGCCGACCGGCCACCGGCCGCGCCGGGTACGCGAGAGAACTCGGTGGGCACGGCCGCTGTGGGCACCGTGGCCCGCCGCCCGCTCTACCTCGAAGACGACGCAAATCGGACGTCTCGGGTTCCCCCGATCAGGCCGGTCCGGCCTTGTAGCCGACGCCGCGCACGGTGATCACGATCTCCGGCTTCTCCGGGTCGTGCTCGATCTTCGAGCGCAGCCGCTGCACGTGCACGTTGACCAGGCGGGTGTCCGCGGCGTGCCGGTAGCCCCAGACCTGTTCTAGCAGCACCTCGCGAGTGAACACCTGCCAGGGCTTGCGGGCCAGCGCGACCAGCAGGTCGAACTCAAGCGGGGTCAGCGCGATGGACTCGCCGTCGCGCTTGACCGAGTGGCCGGCCACGTCGATGGACAGGTCGCCGATGTTCAGCGTCTCCGGCTTGGGCTCGTCGGCCCGGCGCAGCCTGGCCCGGACCCGCGCCACCAGTTCCTTCGGCTTGAACGGCTTGATGACGTAGTCGTCGGCACCGGATTCGAGCCCGACCACCACGTCCACCGTGTCACTCTTCGCGGTGAGCATCACGATCGGGACGCCGGACTCCGCGCGGATCTGCCGGCACACGTCGATGCCGTCCCGGCCGGGCAGCATCAGGTCGAGCAGCACCAGGTCCGGCTTGAACTCCCGGAAGGCGCCGAACGCCCGGTCGCCGTCGGCCACCGCCGCGGTCTCGAAGCCCTCGCCGCGCAGCACGATACCGAGCATTTCAGCCAGCGCGGTGTCGTCGTCGACGATGAGCACACGTCCCTTCATGTTGTTCATCTTCGCATCAATCCGCCGTCGGATGGTAACTATGCGAAAATCGGCGCACTGCGGCGAACGGGCCCGTGACAAGGAACGGGCAATGAGCGGGGCCTGGTGATGGCCGAGCCGCCCGGAACGGCCGGGTCCGATGGTGGCCTGACAGGGCTGCGCGTGGCAGGATGTGGATCTGCTTCGGAGTGGGGAAACGTGGGCCACTGACGAGGTGGGGGATGCCAGAACAGCCGACGGCCTGGACCATGCCCGGTACTACTGTGCCGGAGGTCACGACCGCGATTCGCGCTGCCCCCGCGCCGCCGGAGCCGCGCGAGCGGACAGGCCTGCGCCCGATCCCGTTGCGGCCGCTCAGCGTGTTGGAGCTGATCGACGGCGCGATCGGTGCGGTGCGTTCAGTGCCCGCGGCACTGTTGGGCTGGGCCACTGTCCTGGTCGCCGCGTTGGCTCTGGCGGATTTCGCGTTCACATGGGTGTTCGATGCCGCTGTCGCCGCCGCGACTCGCGTCCATCCGCTCATCACCACCGACATATTCGGCAACACGATCGTGCAGTACGGCCGGACCGGTGGTACCGGCACCCTCGGCCTGGTCATGGTCAACGCACTCACGCCGATCGTGTTCTCAGGCATCGCCGTGACGTCTATGGCCGGTCTGATCGCCGAACCGGTCAACCGGTACGTAGACGGAGCAGGGGCGGCGACAGCCACGCCGACCCGCCCTGCCCGCAAGTTGGTCGCGCGCCTGTCGCTTATCGCGGTCGTGGCCAACCTGCCGCGCCTGATCCTGCTCGTCCTCTACGCCTTGACCACGCTTGCGATAGTCAACAACGCGCAGAGCAACGTCGGCGTCGCAATGGTCTTTCTGAACCTCTTCGGCCTTCCGCTCGCCGCATGGCTGACCGCTGAGTGGGCAGTAGCCGCGCCCGTCGCCGCGCTCGAAGACAAACGCGCTTTTGCGGCACTCGGCCGCGCCCACAAGCTCGTGTCGAACGGCCGGTGGCGCACGATGTGGGTCATGCTGCTGACGCTCGGCATCGCGGTGGTGGTCGTCGCGCCGCTGCTTATCTGCCAGTACTACATTGGCTCCGTCCACGGGGTCGGCGACCTGTTCGACGGTGAGGCCGTCTCCGGTGTGACGTACTGGTGGCTGGTCGGCTATGCCGTGGTAGTCGTGGTGATCCAGGCGCTCACAGCTCCGTTCCGCGCCGCGGTGACGACGATGCTTTACGTGGACCGGCGTTTCCGCCGCGAAGGGCTCGACATCCGCATCGCCTGGGCGCGTATCGCCCGGAGCAGCGGCAATGCGAAGGAAAGGGACGGTGGCCGTGGCGCGCACTGACACGCCGGTGACCGTCACCAGCAACCAGGCACGGCAGCTGGCGATCCGTGAGCTGTCAAAGCCCGAGTACCATCGCGGGCCCGCTCCGAGTCCGGCGCCGTCCACTGCGGTTCCCTCGCCTCCGCCGCTTCCACACGTGAACTCGTCCAATCACGGTCTGACGATCGTGCTGATCGTTATCGCGATCATCCTGCTCGCGATCGCGTTGCTGCTGTTCCTGCGCTGGCTCGGCCGCCCACGCACGTCGAAGAAGCGAAAGTCGGACAAGAACAAGCGGGGAACTGCCGGAGGCTCTACCGACGAGATACTCACCGGGGCCGCGCGTCACCGCCGTTCCGCAGAACTCGCGGCC
>NZ_DASYZI010000386.1:0-4747 GCF_035946395.1 Actinocrinis sp. | reverse complement strand
TGGACCGTCCGCTGGGTGTATTTGTCGACTTAGCGCCACGTGCTCGTGGGCTGCTGGCGCCGGGTGTACGTCCAGTCGCGTTGAGTTACGTCGGGTTGTGGGCAGCTTGAGTTTGCGTGCTCGCGTCCTCGCGCGCTTGTGCTTGTGCTTGCGCGTGCATGCGCTCTCTGCCCTAGCTTGGCTCTGCCTTGGCTTTCAGCCGGTGTTGCGTAGGCCGGCCGCCACGCCGTTGACGGTGAGCAGCAGCGCACGGGTGAGTTGCGGCTCGATCTCCTGGATCTGCTGGCCTGACGCGACCGCCTCGCGGTGCCGCTTGATCAGGGCGACCTGGAGGTACGAGATCGGGTCCAGGTAGCCGTCGCGGGTGCGCAGGGTGCGGGCCAGGACCGGGTCGTGGCCGAGCAGGCGCGTTTGGCCGGTGACCCGCAGGACCTGCTGGACCGTCAGCTCGTGTTCCTGCTTGATCGTCTCGAAGAAGTGCTGCAACTCCTCGGGTACGAGCTGGTCCACGTAGCGGGCGGCGATGCGCAGGTTGGTCTTCGCCAGGGTCATCGAGACGTTCGACAGGAAATTGCCGAAGAAGTGCCACTGCTCGAACATCTCGGCCAGCACCTCGGCGTGCCCGGCCTCGTACGCCGCCGCGAGGCCGGTGCCCACGCCGAACCAGCCGGGCACGATCTGCCGGGACTGGGTCCAGCCGAAGACCCACGGGATCGCGCGCAGCCCTTCGAGACCGGCCCCGGAGTCCGGGCGGCGCGACGGGCGCGAGCCGAGGTGCAGGTCGCCGAGCTGGTCCACCGGGGTCGACGCGAGGAAGTACTTCGGCAGGTCGGGGTGCTCGACCAGGGCGCGGTACCTGGCGTGGGCCGCGTCGGAGATCCCTGACATCGTCGCCGTCCAGCGGGCCAGCGCGTCGGCGCTCTGGCGCGGGCCGAGGTGCAGGACGGAGGCCTCCAGCGTCGCCGCGACGGTCAGCTCCAGGTTCTCCCGGGCCAGCGCCGAGAGGGCGTACTTGTCCGAGATGACCTCGCCCTGCTCGGTGACCTTGATCTCGCCCTCCAGCGTGCCCCAGGGCTGGGCCAGGATGGCGTCGTGCGTCGGGCCGCCGCCGCGGCCCACCGTGCCGCCGCGGCCGTGGAACAGACGCAGCCGGATGCCGTGCCGGTGCGCCACGTCGCGCAGCTTGCGCTGGGCCAGGTGGATCTCCCACTGGCTGGTGGTGATCCCGGCCGCCTTGTTCGAGTCGCTGTAGCCGAGCATCACCTCCTGCACGTCCCCGCGCAGCCGCACCAGCTTGCGGTACGACGGGTCGCTCAGCAGGTCGTCGAGGATGTTGTCGGCCTGCCGCAGTTCCTCGACCGTCTCCAGCAGCGGCACGAAGCCGATCGCCGCGCGCTCGCCGCGCAGGTCGACCAGCCCGGCCTCGCGGGCCAGCAGCACCGCCGCGTAGACGTCGTCCACGCCCCGGCACATCGAGATGATGTAGCTCTCGATCACGTCCGGGCCGAAGCGGTCGATCGCCTCGCGGATCGCGGTGAAGATCCCGAAGGTCCGCGCCGCGGCCGCGTCCAGCAGCGGGGTGGCGGCCGCCGGGTCCGGTTCGCGGTGGATGGCCACCGGCAGCAGCGCGAGCGGCCGACGCGAGCGCAGTTCCTTGGCCAGCAGCCCGGCGCGGTAGTCGCGCGGCATGTCCTCGTAGCGCCAGGACTCCCCGCCGAGCCGGTCGATCAGCTGGCCGACCGCGTGGTGGTGCGCGTCCGCGTGCTCGCGGATGTCGAGCGTGGCCAGGCGCAATCCGAACGCCGAGACGGTGCGGATCACCTGGTCGAGCGAACCGCGCGCGATCAGCTCGCCGCGGTCGGCCAGCAGCGAGTCGCGCATCAGCAGCAGGTCGGCGATCAGCTCCCCGCCGTTGAGGTAATCCTGCGCCGGCACGTGCGGACGCTGCTTGGCGATGCGCTTGCGGGTGTTGATCAGCTTCTGCCCGACGCAGATCGCCTTGAGCCGGTACGGCTCCTCCTGGTTCAGCCGCTTGTAGCGCGGCGCGATGTCGTCGAGCGCCGCGAGGTCCGCCTCGACCGACGCCTCAAGCTGCGGCGTCACCTTGGCGATCCGCTTCGAGGTGGACAGCGCCGAACGCAGCTGCCCGACCACCTTGAGCGCGTCCTCGATCGCCCGCTCGTGTTGCAGCGTCAGGATCTCCAGCGTCAGCTGCGGGGTGACGTTCGGGTTGCCGTCCCGGTCGCCGCCGATCCACGAGCCGAAAGAGAGCGGACGGGCGTCCACCGGCAGTGCGACGTGGATCCGGTCAAGTTCCGCGGCCAGCTCGTCGAGCACGTCGGGCACCACGCTCGCGTGCATCTCGTCCAGGTAGTACAGCGCGTTGCGTGCCTCGTCGGTCGGCTCCGGCCGGGAGACCCGCAGCTCGTCGGTCTGCCACAGCGACTCGACCAGCTCGGCCAGCCGCCGCTCGGCCCGGCGGCGGGCCACCGGGTCGCCGGAGCCGGTGAACGGGTTCGCGTCCAGCAGCAGCGCGATCCGCCGCAGCTTCGCCAGGATCGTGCGGCGCGCCGCCTCGGTCGGGTGCGCGGTGAAGACCGGGCGCACCGACAGGTAGGAGACGACCTCCTCGACCCACTCGCGGGTGACTTTCGACTCGGGGTCCTCGATCGCCGCCGCGATCCGGTCGATCGCCTGGGACAGCCAGGAGCCGACGGTGGCCCGCTGCGTGTGCAGCTCGCGTCCTCGGTGCACCTGTTCGGTGACATTCGCCAGATAAAAGTACGCGGAGAAGGCGCGTACCAGCCGGATCGCGGTGGCCAGGTCGATCTCGGCCAGTCGGCGGGCCGCCCGCTCGCCGTCCGCGGGATCCTGCGACCGGGTCAGCGCCCGGATCTCCTCGACCAGGTCGAACAGCTCCTGGCCCTCCTGGCGCACCAGGGTGCGGCCGAGCAGTTCGCCGAGCGACTTGATGTCGGTCCGCAGGGCCGCGTCCGGAGAGTGGGGCTGGTCGGCGGAGTCGCGCACTTCGGGCTGGGGCATGGCACATCCTCGGCTGGTCGGCAGCTCTGCGGGCGGACCACGCTGTCCACACTGAGGGCATCTTATGCGGCGAACGTCACACTTTCGTTACCTGCTCACCCGATGAGACGCGACGCCGGATTCCGCCGGATCGGTCGAGGTTTGACGAGCTATGGGTCAGCGCCGCCGCAGGTGGGCGGGCAGCGCCGAGCCCAGGTGCGGGGCCGGCTCCATGGGGTGGGCGTGGCCGCCGCGCACCGCCGCCTCCGAGATCTCGGTGATCTGCGTGGGCAGCGCCACCAGATGCCTGGCGAAGTCGTCGAAATCGTTGCCGACCCGGTGCAGCAGTTCGGCGCAGACCGAGGCGGCGTCGCGTCCGTCGTTGTCGCGCGGGTCGTCGTCGTCGAAGTACCAGACCGAGCCGAGGTCGTTGCCGCGGATCTTCAGCGCGAGCATCCCGCCCTGCACGTAGCCGATGCCGAGGTACTCCTCGGTGAACCGGTCGTAGAGCGACTGGTTCGCGTAGACCAGGTCCTGGTGCGGGTCGGAGCGGCGCAGCCCGAACAGCCAGCCGTCCGCGATGAAGCCGCAGTTCAGGTTGACCGCCGGGACCAGCGGCCGGCCGCCGTCGGTGCCGCCGAGGAAGCGCCGGTAGGACGGCGGCAGCGGGAAGCCGAGCTGCGATTCGAGCTGGAGCAGCGCCTCCTCGGGCACCGACCCTGAGCGCTCGAAGGCGACCGGTTCGAGCATGCCCTCGTGCCAGAGCCCTGTCTTGGACGGGTCGGACTGGAGCGTCGCGATGCCGCCGTGGTGCCGGAACGAGGCGCTCAGCTCGGCGGGCACCAGGTACATCCGGCGGCTGCGCGCCTCGTGCACCCACGTCCAGCCCTCCGGCGTCACCGTCGGCGGGCGGCCCTGCTGCCACAGCGGGTCGCCGTCGTCCGCGCCGATCAGGTTCGCCGCGATGACGTCGGTGACCCGCACCTCGTCGGACGAGAGCCCGGACGGCGGCTCGGCGATCTCCACGGCCGCGCGCGCGTACACCGAGAAGTTCGGGTAGCCGTGCAGATCGACGTAGACGCCGCGCGGGTACTTGCGGTCCAGCTCCGGGTCACTGAACTCGATGAGCCTTCCGGCGAACTGCCCGTTCGGTATCGCGGCGCGTGTCGGTGAACCCATGCCCGATCCTTGCGTCATGTTCTCCAGCCTTTTTCCCGGACCCTCACGTCCACCCGGACACGACACTCGACTGCTTTAACGTCAGTCGAACGGTACCCGGCTGGAGACGCTGTGCGGTAGGCGGGAGTGCCTTCTCGGCGCAATTGGGCTCGTCGAGCTGGCGCAATCGGGTGCTTCGGGCTCATTACGGCCGGCCTCGCCGAACGCGGCGTAAGTGGCGGCAACGCGCCTGGCGCTAATACGTTCGAACGTACGCACGGGTCGCCCGGACTGCGTACCCTGGATTGGTCACCCCCTGTTCCTCACGGACTGGGGGCAGTACGCGTGCCCGCCATGGAGGGGGTGCTTGAGACGTGGAGTCGGGGTCACGGCGCCCGCCACGCACGCTCGCCGCGTTGTCGCGACGTCCACGGACCTCTAGTCCGAGGACGTCGCTGCGCCTTGCGACCGCACGCGCCGGACACCGCGCCCTGATCCGACCGCACGTCTCAAGCACGCCCTAGGAGTTCCACCCATGCCACTGCCCGGACTGCTCGGCCCCGTCGCG
>NZ_DASYZI010000385.1:0-2915 GCF_035946395.1 Actinocrinis sp. | reverse complement strand
CCGACCTGGTCGCGCTGTACGAGAAGGTGCGCGCTCAGTACGGCGGCATAGGGGCTGCCGCGATCAAGCGGCGCCGCTGCGAGGGCTGTCGGCTGGAGTTGGACATCGCCGAGGCCAACGAGGTCAAGGCGGCGGCGCCGGATGCCGTGCTGCGTCACGACTCGTGCCGCCGGATCCTGGTGCGCACCCCGGATTCGGGGCTGTGACGACCGTGCGCACCTTGATCGTCGAGGCCGACGGAGCGTCGCGCGGCAATCCGGGCGCGGCCTCCTACGGCACGGTGGTCCGGGACGCGGGCACCGGCGAGCTGCTCGCCGAGCTGGCCGAGGCGATCGGCCACGCGACCAACAACGTGGCCGAATACCGCGGCGTGATCGCCGGACTGGAGGCCGCGCGGCAGATCGACCCGGACGCGCGGCTCGAAGTGCGGATGGACTCGAAGCTCGTCGTCGAGCAGCTGTCCGGGCGCTGGCAGGTCAAGCATCCGGCCATGAAGCCGCTGTACGAGCGCGCGCGGCGGACGTTCCCGGTCAACGGCGTCACGTTCGCGTGGATGCCGCGCAGCCAGAACAAGCACGCCGACAAGCTGGCCAACGAGGCGTTGGACGCGGCGGCGCGGGGCGAGGTCTGGCGCTCGAAGACCCCGCTCGGCGGCGCGCGCGGTCGCGCAGGCGCTGAGGGGGGTGGTCCCGCCGGTGACGGCGGGCACACAGCCGACCCTGACGGCGCATCAGGCCCTGTGGTATCAGGCATTGCGGCATCAGGCATTGCGTCCGTCCCGACGTCCGCCGAGCAGGGCTCGTTGTTCGACGGCGACCGTGACGAACACGGTGAACGTGCGGCCGTGCCCGCCGCGGGCTGGGCCGATCTCGGCTCGCCGACGCGGCTGCTCCTGCTGCGCCACGGCGTGACGCCGCTGACCGGCGAGAAGCGCTTCTCGGGGCTCGGCGGCGATCCCGAGCTGATCCCCGAGGGCCTCGCGCAGGCGCATGCTGCCGCGCAGCGGCTGGCCGGAGGGCCGGGCCACACCGGCGATCCCCGATACGGCCGCATTGATGCGATCATCGCCTCGCCGCTGCGCCGCACTCAGCAGACCGCGCTCGCCGTCGCCGACGCGGTCGGTCTGGAGCTGCGGCTGGAGGCCGGCTTCCGGGAGCTGGACTTCGGCGCCTTCGAGGGGCTGACGTTCGCCGAGGCCCGCGAGCAGTACGCGCAGGAGCTGGCCGATTTCCTGTCCTCGCCGAAGGTCCCGGCGCCCGGCGGCGAGTCCGTCGAGCAGGTCGCGGCCCGTGCCGCCGTTGCCCGCGACCGCACGATCGTCCGCTTCCCGCGAAAGACGGTGCTGATCGTCACGCACGTCACGCCGATCAAAACGCTCGTCTGCCAGGCACTCGGCGCGCCGCTCGACGCGGTGCACCGGATGGAGCTCGCCCCGGCTTCGCTCAGCGTCATCGATTACTACGGCGACGGCATCGCCAACCTGCGCTGCGTCAACGACACTGCGCATCTATAGACATATATAAATATAGATACCGGGTTTGTGTAGCTGCATCGCCTGGCAGCGTGATCAGAGCTCGGCGACTACCACGTCCAACGCCCCTGCCCCCGCTGCGCCGCACTCGACGCGGAATCCGAGATCCCGCAGCGCGTCGGCGAATTCTTCCGGCGTCTTCGGCTCCTCGCCCGCGACCAGCAGGGCACGCACGAGACGTCCTTTTGTCGCCTTGTTGAAGTGGCTCACCACGCTTCGCTTGAGCACGCCGCCGACTACACGCTCGTGCACCACTCGGACGGTGACCGTCGAGCCGGTCGGCCGCCACATCCCGGTGTAGCCCGTCGACCGCAGGTCGACCACGAGTTTTTCCCCGGCGAGGTCCGCGAGCGGTCCGGCCAGCGCCTTCTTCCATACCGCTGTGACCGAGCCGATTCTCGGCAGTTTCACTCCGGCGGAGCAGCGGTAATACGGGATCCGGTCCTGCGGCCGTACAACGCCCCACAGTCCCGAGAACACCAGCAGGGATTCCTGGGCTCGGCGATATGCCTCCGGGTCGTCCGTGCGCAATCCCGGCAGATCAAGCGCCTCATAAAGCACGCCGCGGTACACGTCGGCCGCAGGCGCCGCAGGTGCGGTCGCCACGAGCTGATTGTGCGTCAGCTCCCCGAGCTGGCCCTCGCTCAGTCCCAGCGCCGCGAGTGCGCGCGTCGGCGAACCCGAACTCAACCTGCTCAGCGCCTTCATCAGCGAAACGCGTACCGCTGTAAGCTCCGGCAGGACCAGGGAGCCGTGAACGAGTGGTTCCGCGTCGGTGGGAGCGGTTTTTCCCTCGGACGGTGGTACGAGGATGAACATTCGGGCCTGATTCTCCGGAACGATCGCTTTTGTCTACGGAACTCTACAGTCCGCCTGAGAGACTGCGGCGCTGAGGCAGGGTGCATCAGACAGGACACATGAGAACAGGGCGCCTGAAAGAGCGAACGGGGAGTCGACAGACCGTGCCGCGCGCCGCCATTGAGCTGCCACACCGCCTACGCCGTGCTCGGCTGGTTTGCCAGCCGGGTCCCGCTGTGGCCGTACCTGCCGCTGGTCGGCCCGCTGCTGCTGTCCGGTGGCGGCTATCAGGGCCAGTTCGTCGACGGTCAGTTGCCGCCTCGGCGCTGTCAAGCCGTCCCGGATACTGGCGAATCCGCGCCGCGACCGATCGCCGTCACCGCGGTAAACGACCCTGCCACCAGCACCACAGGAGCCTCATGAAACGCCGGTGGCTACCGTCGTCGTAATCACTTTGGGTGGCGACTGCACGCCGCGGTCTGTGCGTGCGTTCGACACAGCCGATACGCTGCGCGCTGTGCCCCGCCGAATCCTGGTGATCGACGGCGTCGATGGGTTTGACGAAGCGCGCACTGCCCTGCGCGCC
>NZ_DASYZI010000384.1:0-8099 GCF_035946395.1 Actinocrinis sp. | reverse complement strand
GCAAAGACTCGTGGGCCATAACGTGACCGCCCGCTCCGCACGCTCGCCGTCCGGGCGGGCCACACCCGGCACGTGCACGGCAGATCCTGGAATAAATCTCTGGCAGATCTTGGATTGATACAGCGCGAGGACGTTGCGCTGACATGGCGATTCACGGGCCACTGTGCATCACGCGAATTGCCTGAACCGTTATTCCGCTTCGGTAGGCGGCCAGCCAGCTTCGAAAACATCCTCCAGCACCAGCCTGGCTCGCTCCGGCACCGGCTCATCCGGGAAGATCTCCGCGCAAAGCGAGAGAACCGCCTCGACGTCGGACAATCCCAGCTTGTCGATGAGGAACCTGATGTCCTCGCCGTCACGCCGTCGGGCGGCATGAACCTTCATCGCCAGGAGGTGTTCCGGCGAGGCCGCCTGGACCCGCAGGCCCGGATGGTCGAATACCGTCGCCGCGCCCGAATCGCCACCCGCCGCGACGTACACGCTGGCTTGCTCGTTCAGCCACCAATCGGGCAAGCCCAACTCCTGCGCGACTGTACGGGCCTCCTCCAACACGATCCCGTGCGGCTTGAACAATGCGTCGATGTCCCGAGTCGCACGCCGCGCGTCATACGCCAGAGCCATCGCTGCACCGCCGAATACATACAAGTCAGCGGTCACGCCACGGCGGGCCAGTCGTTCGCCCAGCCTGGTCAGGGCATCCCGGATCCCCGCGCGGTCAAGCAGCGGCCCCTGACTCACGCGACACCGAGTTCCTGTGGGGCGATGAAGATCCCCCGCCGACGGAACGCAGCTGGAGAGTGGACCAATGCATCCGCCCTAGCAGCACGGGATCCGAAGGGAAACCAGAAGCGCCGCAAACTCCTGCGCTCCGCCCAAGCCGGGGCCGCACGGTCTGCGCGAGCGGCCAAGTACTCGGCGAGACCCGCCAAGAACACGTCCCAGCGCTCGTCACCGGTGCTCAACGGCTCCGGCCCCAACAGCATCAGTCGATCTTGCTCCGGCTCGTGCCGGTACTCCTCCAGAAACTCGGCGACCAGCCGCCAACGCTGGCCCTCCCCGGCTTCTGCCAGCCACTTTCCGAGCACCGAGAGCGAAGCGGCACGATATGCGGCAGTCATACGGCCGATTCTAGGCAAGAAACAGCCGACAGACCCCCAACGCCGCGCAGCGGCGTCACCCGACACGGAAAGCATGTGCCACCGGGAGGGACACACAAGAGGCCTCTGACCTGGACAGACAGCAGTCAAACCAACTAGTGTACTTAGCGCATCACGTGGCACCAGTGGCACGCCGCGTATCCGATCGAGATCAGCAGCGGCACGTCCCGCCGCCTCGCCTCGGCGAACGCCTCCTCACCCCACTGCCACCAATCCACCGGATTGGCCGCGTGCTGAAGCAGATACGGCGAGGTCGCGCTGGCGAGCCGGTTCATAGATCCAGCCTGCCATACCCCGTCTCTGCCCGGACCGTGATCCCACGTTATCCAGCATCATGACCGCCACCGAGCCATGGGCCATGACGTGAAGCACGGCGCACCACCCGACGATTGACGCATTGATTACGTCAATCTATCATTCTGGCATGCTCTATCCGACGCCCAAGCTCGACGCCGACGACCAGCGCGTACTCGACGAGATCGGCCGCAGCCGAGAGAGCTTGAAACACCAGGTGAACTCCTCGCCGGCGAAGTGGACCGCGGGATTACGGAAGTTCCTCACCGCCGACGCTGTCGCGGCGTCGAATTCCATCGAAGGTTTCAAAGTTTCGACGGTCGACGTCGAAGACCTGCTCGACGGTGAACGCGACGTTGAAGTCTCCGACGAGAACCGCCAGGAGACGCTTGCCTATCAACAGATGATGACGTACATCCAAACACTGCATGATCCGACTGACTTCAGCTACAGCAAAGGCCTCCTCAACGCACTGCACTGGATGCTTCAGGGGCACCGGCACAGCAACCGGAAGCCAGCAGGACAGTGGCGTCGCGGGGCCGTCTATGTCACTGATGCCCGCGACCCCAGCATCGCCGCGTACACGGCCCCGGATGCCACCGATGTCCCCGGCCTCATGCATGAACTCATCGACTGGCTGAATTCCGACGACCGAAGTCATCCCCTCGTACGGGCCGCGATGGCGCATCTGGACTTGGTGTCCATCCACCCCTGGGCCGACGGCAACGGACGGATGTCACGGTCGCTACAGACACTCATGATCGCGCGTGAAGGCGTGCTCGCTCCCGAGTTCTCGTCCATCGAGGCGTGGCTGGGACGGCCGGGCAACACCTGGGAGTACTATCGCGAGCTTGCACGCCGTGGTGCCGAATATCTTCCGGACCAGGACGTTTCCAGTTGGGTCCGCTTCAATCTCACCGCCTACCATCAGCAAGCTCAAACGGTGCAAGGTCGGCTCGACCGTTCGGGAAGGGTATGGGGCGAGTTATCTGTTTTTGTGGCGAGCACGGGTCGCGACGAGCGGATCGTATCCGCTCTCCATGACGTCGCGATGGCCGGCCGAGTCCGTCGTTCTCGCTATGAGCACGCCGAGAACCTCAGCATGCAGCAGGCTCAGCGCGACCTGCGCGATCTCGTGACAGCTGAAGTGCTCGAACCCATCGGCCGCACGCGAGCCCGCTACTACACAGCAGGCGTGCGGTTCCCCGAACAAGTGCTTGACATCGCCCGCACGCCCATGACGCTGGCCGACCCGTATTCTCACTGAACGCCCACGCGCCAGAAATCCGGCGCATCAGGCAAGGGTTCACAAAACCAACTAGTGATCGTCCTGTGATCCGATGACGCACGGGGCTTCGAGGTCCTGCCCAAGAGGCGAATCGTGGAGCGGACGTTGCCGTGGATCTGTCAGCGGCGCCGCTACGTGCGCGATTACGAGCGGCGCCCGGACAAGCACGAGGTCGTGGCCACCGTCAGCATGATCATGCTGATGAGCCGCCGCCGCGCCTCGGCGAACGCATCCTCACCCCATTGCCACCAATCCACCAGATTGTCCGCATACTGAAGCAGATACGGTGAGGTCACGCTGGCGAGCCGGTTCATTTGTACTGTCGCACGAAACAGTGATCTTGCATGCGACCGTGGCATACGGCCGTTACTGTTGCCATCAGGAATGGCAGCCATCGCAGTTGCATGAGCAAGGAGACAGATGCCCGTTCCGGAGTATCAGAGCTTCATGCTCCCGATCTTGCTTACCCTCGAAAACGGGGAAGCGTTGCGCTGGCAGGATCTTCGCGGACCCTGTATGCGCGAATTCGAGCTCACTGAGGAGGATGCTGCCGAACAGCTGGACAGCGGCGGTTCGCGCCTTGACAACCGTATCCACTGGGCCACGACCTATCTTGCGCAGGCGAGACTACTGGAACGTCCTCGACGCGGTTATGTCCACATCACGGATCGAGGCCGCGAGGTGCTGGCGAAGAGGCCCGACCGAGTGGACAATCGCCTGCTGAGCCGGTTCCCCGAGTTTCAGGAGTTCCGGGGCCGCACTCGGGGCCCACGAGCCGAGCGCGACGAGACGGACGGGGCGGATCCCGAGACGACCCCAGCCGAGGCGATCTCGCTGGCCGTCCAGGAAAACACCGAAGCCCTGGCATCGGAACTGCTGCGACGTGTCCACAAGCAGGAACCGGAATTCCTTGAGCGCCTCGTGCTCAGGCTGCTCACCGCGATGGGATACGGCGGCCGTGAGAATGCCGCCGAGCATCTGGGGCGGGCGCACGACGGAGGCATCGACGGCGTCATCCGGCAAGATGCGCTGGGTTTGGATCTCGTCTACGTTCAAGCCAAACGCTACGCCCTGGACAAGTCGGTCGGACGCCCGGATATGCAAGCTTTCGTCGGAGCGCTTCACGGTGTCGGCGCGGATCGTGGAGTCTTCATGACGACTGGGCGCTTCAGTGCCGAAGCCAGAGATTATGTGGCGCGGATTCCGAGCCGGATCGTACTGATCGACGGACCGCGGCTGGCACGACTGATGATCGAGTACAACGTCGGCGCCCAGGAAGAACGCGCGTTCGTCCTGAAGCGAATCGACGAGGACTTCTTCGAGTAGGCACCGGACGACACCTCCGCGTCTCAGCCATCGGCCACACCGCCTGCCATGTCCGGCGGCCGGCGTCAGCCTCTCATCTCTGAGAGGGAGACGAACCGCGGCACAGTGTCGCCTCGTCGAAAGTGGAGCTCTGCTGCCCGGATTCCTCGCTCACTCGGCCGAGCGGCTCACCTGAGTCAAGCCGATCGAGCCTGGCCTGGATGACCCCGATGACGCGCTCGCTGGGCCAGCCTTCGGTGAGGCGTGGCCCGAGTGCGTCGATAGCAGTCCGCAGAGTACTGCTGAGTTCGCCGAGGCATGTCTCAGCCTCGCGTTGGGGAATCCCCATGGCCTTGGCCTCGTCTACGAGTGCGGCGCGGTCGACCTTCGCGAGGCTTACCTGAGCTCCGACCCGGGCAGCCATCCTGCCGCTGAGCTCCGGATAGATCAGTGTGCACAAGGAGTCGTACATGGGAGAAAGCGTGACCTTACCGCTGTTCAGCAGCACTGAGTAGTTCTTGCCATGCCCGTCCTCGTCGCCGACGACGACTCTGAAGGCAAGCTGCCGCAGCAACTTCTCGATCTCGACGGTCGGAGAGTCAGTGAATTGCCTGAGCAGACGGGCCATGCGCTCGCTCGGCCAGCCTATGTGGTACTTGTCAACCGAGCGTAGCCCTGTGGCCTGGCACATGTCCTCCTGATGGAGGCGGGTGATTCCTCCGTGACACACCTCGCGGTCGTAGCGTTCGGCCACCAGAACAGCCGTACCCTGCACGTCCTCCACCCAGACGGCACGGTCGGTCAGGCCGGCCGCATGCGCCAGCGTCACCACCACCGCTTCGTTGTGTGCGCTGTGTGACCAGGCCGCAGCCGGTTTGAGGATGTGCGTCGACGGCGCCCCTTCCACCGGTTCGAACCACCGGTTGTCGATCCGGGCGAGGATGACGCGGAACGCAAGCTTTCAGCCTGTGGCAAGGCAGCGGGATCGCGCATCCGACTGCGACGAACCGGGCCAGGGGTCTGAGATCACGCAACCGGATCTCGGGCGGGAGACAACCTTTTCGGCTTCGCGAGCATTTATACCTGCGTGGCTCGGCGGTGCGCCGTGCGTGACAGGAAACAGCTCCGGAAGGGGTCCGATGAACGGGGCGTCGAACGACGTGGCAGCGGCGGAATCGGTGGAATCAGTGCTCAGAGGCTCGGACGGGGTGTGGAACTTCGCGAGGTTCAGCGAGCAGGTGGACGCCGCCACGAGTGGCTACCACGCCGCCTCGCCGTTTCCTCACGCGGTGTTCCACGACGTGTTGCGTCTCGACCCGTCGGCCATGGGCACGTTCCCCGACCCGGACTGGCCCTCGTGGACGGCGCTGGGAGACACCTACCAGTACCGGAAGTTCAGCTGCTCGAACATCGAAGTCATCCCCGAGCCCTTCAGCAAGCTGATTCACGAGCTGTGCGGCCCGACCTTCCTGCGCCTACTCGAAAAGCTGACCGGCATCAGCAAGCTCATACCCGACCCCTATCTCAAGGGCGGCGGGCTGCACATGAGCGGGCCGGGCGGAGTCCTGGCACCGCACACCGACTTCCACCTCTACGAGCCGCTCGCACTCTATCGCAGAATCAATGTCCTGGTATATCTGAACGACGAGTGGGAGTTGTCCTATGGCGGCTGCCTAGAGTTGGGGGATCCGGGCAAACCCGCGAAGACGATCGTGCCGCAGTGGGGCACCATGATGATCTTCACCACAGACAACCGCTCCATTCACGGATTCCCCAAACCCATCGCCGACGGCCGCTGGCGCAAGTCCATTGCGCTCTACTACTACACCGCCGAAGAAACCAAGCAGTTCGGTGGCGATACGACCACCGCCTGGCGCACACACGGCCAGCACCGCGGCATCGTGCGCAACACCCGTCTCGCTATTTACAAGAGCCTGAACCAGTTCTCCAAGGCGGTCTCGCTCGCCGCACACCTCGTCAACCCCAACCAGGGCGCCGAATGGTGGAAAACACGCAAGGAGAGGCTGGCGAAGGAGAAGGCCGGTTTTTGAGCACGAGCACGAGCACGAGCATGACCATGGCTGTGGCTGTGGCTGTGGCTGTGGCTGTGGCCACGAAGGTCGGTGGGACGGCGGCGGGGTTACGACTTACCCGGCGGGCTCTGGCACGTGCGAGTCTTTGGATGCACAAGTCGGCCGACTATGATCGAACGCTGGTGCCAGAAGCACGTGCTCTGACGCTTTTGCCGGGTGCGGGCGAGCCGCCTCGGAGATTCGGCAGTGCCGCTTGGTACGTCTGCTCTGCGGCGAGCACGTCGGTATCGGTGCGGAGACTGTCGGTCGCGGCGAGGTTGGGACTGCATCGTTCGTGCGAGCGTGCACGGCTTATGCGATGTCGCAGGTCAGGGAACTGCCATCCCCAGAATGGTCAAACCGTCGTGCGGCTGAGGCGCAGGTTGATTCAAGGTGTTTTTAAGCTGGCCATTCATCGCGGCTAGTTCGCGGGGCAGGTTTCCTCAGCCGAGTACAGCGACACGGAGGGAGCGATGAGTGACGCGATGAGCAACACCACTGCGGCCGTCGAGGCCAGACCGTCCTCGTCGGTGATCGATCAGATTGAGTGCGGCTGGGCCGCGCTGGCTGCGGAGTTCATCGGTACGGCCATCCTGGTCTTCTTCGCTGTCGGCACGGCGATCTTCGCGGACGCCAACGCCGGTGTCGTGGGTATCGCACTGGCCTTCGGCGTCACGCTGCTCGCGCTCGTATATGCGATCGGCGCAGTCTCGGGATGTCACATCAACCCGGCGGTGACGCTCGGGATGGTGCTCGCCGGTCGGATGAGGCCGATCGCCGGCGCGCTCTAAGCGATCATGCAGTTCGCCGGTGGCATCTTCGGCGCGCTGCTGCTGTACTGGGTATCGCACACGGTCCGCGCACGCGCCGGCGGGCCGTTCAGCCGCAAATCCTTCGGCTCGAACGGATACGGCGCAAACTCCGACCTGGGAATCAGCACCGGGGGCGCGTTCCTCGTCGAGATCATCCTCACCGCACTGCTCGTACTGGTGGTGCTGTCGGTCACCAACGGTCCCGGCGTCAAGGGGCTGGAGGGCGTGGCGATCGGCTTCGCGCTTACCGCAATCCACCTGGTCGGCATCCCGCTGACCGGTACATCGGTCAACCTCGCCCGCTCGCTCGGGCCGGCCGTCTTCGCCGATAACAATGCACTGAGTCAGGTCTGGCTGTTCGTCGTGGCGCGCCTGGTCGGCTCGATTGTGGCTGTGGGCCTGCACTGGATCGTCCGCGGTCGCCCGCAGGAGACGGCGCGCCGCGTAGCTGATCGAGGCCAGTAGCGGGGCGGCGGGCATTTGCCGGTCCCGGGACGCTCATCGGTCGACTTCTCGGCTGACATGCTCCGGCCACTCGTCCAGGTCGATGATGCAGCGCACCACATCACATGCTTGATCGAACAGGACTGTGTCGCGATTCGCGTAGTGGTCGTGTTGGCCGTTCAGGAGTATGAAGCCGCCAGAACGGCCCTCGGCGCCCAGGTCTACAGCGTGTTCGCCAGGATCGCCTTCGCTGATCATGAAAATCAGCAATGCGCGGGTGCCGTTTGTGAGGACTGCCAGCGAACGACCTGCGTCGTCATGAAACCAGGTCTCGCATGTGCCGGAGGCGAGTCGACGCTTTATCAACTCCGTGGCTACTTGGCCCGAGCACGTGGAATCGGAGCCCTGTAAACGCCAGTAGCTCGCCATTGGGCAACCTTACGGCGAGGTCGAAGTCTGAGATTGGGTGTGCGATGGGCAGGGGTGGGTGGGTCGGACAGGTCGGATGGGTCGGATGGGTCGGATGGGTCGGATGGGTCAGTTGCGACCTGTGGCGGAGGGTGGTTCGGGATCGGGGTGAGGATGGGGGTGGGCGTGGAGATCGGGATCGGGGTGGGGGCCGATGCGGAGGGTGTTTCCGTCGGGGTCGACGATGGCGAAGGTGGTCGGGCCATGGTGCGGCTCGACCGGCATGTCCAGGCAGTCCACGCCGTCGCCGGTCCAGGTG
>NZ_DASYZI010000383.1:0-9786 GCF_035946395.1 Actinocrinis sp. | reverse complement strand
TATTGGCTGCCTTACCGCCCATCCTGTGTCCAACAATAATGCATATCAACTCACGATAGAGAACTGCACGAGTGGTAATTCGACCCAGTCTTGGGAATTGCCCACAGTATGGGGCCAAGGCTGACGCATTCTCAGGTTGCGGAATGAAGCAGTGTGATAGTTTGATGACGACTAGCCTCGCGAGCCACGACCACACCTTCCGATGCATTACGAAGTAGGAGTTGGTGTGTTACACCAACGACTGGCACCAACGGCGACCCATGACAACGAATTCGCACAGTTCATGGCGACCTCATGAGACTGGAAATACCACACAACACGCTGGTCGCAGAGTTCGTAGACGAATGCTACGCCTTAAACGGGCTGTGCTAGATCCGTGCCAGATGGAGCAGGAAATCACGGTCATTCGCGGGCTGTCAGAAACAGGTCAAGTGAAGGCGAGACGCAGGTCGAGCGCGCTCGCCTCATCGGGGCGGCAACCTATCCTCGAGCGCTTACGTCCGACCGGCGGGTAATCCCAGCCTCGGCCGCGATGCGGGCGAAGATCCGCGCCGTGGTGCTCTTTGCCCGTACCCGGTTCGGCCATACGCGGGTCCAGCGCGTGCGCCCAGCCGAGCTGCCGAGCGAGCAGCGCAGTGCACAGCCAGAGCAGGCCGGGCAGCAGCTCGACCAGCCACTGGTCCGCGATCTTCTTGCCCAGCTCGTCGAACAGCCCGTTCACGCGCTGGTCACGCTCGCCCAGGCGAGCGGATCGCCGGTCAGCTCGCACCGGCGTCCGATCCGCGGGTCGGCGCCGGCTGATACTCCACGACCATCTCACGCGTCCTCTCACGCTCCACGACATCATCGAACTGCACCTTGAGTCGGCGCAGCTGGCGTATCTGTCCGCGTGCAGCACCACCGACGGAAGCCCGCTCCAGGTCGACGAGTCCACGCAGCTGACCGCCGCGTTCCAACTCGCCGGATACCGGAACGTGATCGGCACCCTCTGGCCGATCAGCGATCAAACCGCCGCTGTCGTCGCGCGCGATGTCTACGCTCACCTCACCGACGACGGCGCGACGCGGCCGGTCCTCGAATCGGTCGCTGAGGCGCTGCATCGGGCGACCCGCGAGCAGCGGGAACGGACGCCGGTGCTGCCGACGCGGTGGGCCGCCTACGTTCACTATGGTGTCTGATCTCCGCTGCGGTGTTCGACGAGCTTTTCAGCTTCCTGCGTGGATGTACGCGGCCCAGACGTGCGGCCTGTCGGAAATCGTGTCTCTCAACTCCCTGACGGCGTGGTGGACTGCGTGGGCAGTGGTCGCTGTGCCGTCGAGTGCCCGAGCGTAGAAGCCACGCAGGAACGACTCGATCTGCGTGCTCTCGACCTCCCACAGCGTGCCGACCGCCTCCGGGTATCCGGCCAGCAGGAACGCGCTGGTGACATGGACGGCTTCGTCGGAGAGGCGCTCGGCGGAGCGCGCCGTGCCGCAGGCCGTCAAGACGGCCAGCCGGGCCGAGTCTGGACGGATCCGGCAGATGTCCGGCACCGAGAGCGCCTCTCCGCTGGGCAGCTGGATCCAGCTGCCGGCGGGACGGTCCGGGGAGCTGTGCGCATGGCAGCCGATCTGCACCCACTGTGAGTTTTCGAGGGCTGAAAGCACGGTCGCCAGGTCGGCGTCGGAGCCGACGAGCACCGTGTCGGCGCCCAGGGCGTCGGCCGCGAACCGGGCCGCCGACACGGCTCCCGGCAGCACATCGTCGGGTTCTGAGACGATGAGCGCATGCGGCGCGCTGTCACGCTCGCCGCCGCGGACGCCAGGGCCTCGGGCTGCCCGCGCCCGTGCGTGCGCGAGAGTCTGGAACCCCGGGACGAACGACGAAACCACGCAGTCGAGCGTGCTGCCGTGCTGCCCTTCGGTGCAGTCAGCCGCCTTGCACATCGCAGCCTGCAAGGGGATCGCGTTGAACGGCCCGGTCGGGATCCACCAGACACGCGGCCACTCGGCGCCGGGCTGGACCGGTTCGAGGTATCCGATACGGTCGAGCACGGGCTCGACGATCCTGTGCCATGCCCAGTCGAGTATCTCGGTGATCTCGTCGCGCGCCGCGAGCAAGCCGCTCACCCGCGGACGCAGGCGTCCGCGGGCGTAGATCGCCTCGATCGCACGGCTGAGCCGCCGTGCGGCGTCGGTGACCTCCTGCGCCTTCACGTCCTTGAGGTGAAGAGCGCTGATTTCGTCCGTCGTGACGATGAATGCGACGCACGGCAGCTCTTTCGCATGGTTGAGCACGACGATCGGTCCCTGCGACGCCATCGCGCGGAGCTGGTCGGGAGAGAGCCAGCCGAGGAATTGCGCAAACCCCGGCTGGGACTTGATCCGCGCGATCAGCTCGTCGAGCCGTTCCGATGTGCGCAGACCCTCCAGCCGGGCTCTGCCCGCCGCCGCGCCGTCACCCGCTTCCAGCCGCCCGGTCAGCTCCTCGAAATCGGCGGCGAGCTCGGGGTGCGCCGCCCTGAGGGCGCTCAGATCGGTGCGGGATTCAAGCCTGCGCGTGAGCAGGAGACCGCGGCCGCGATCGTGCAGCGCGACCAGCGCGTCGATCTGTGGGCTGACAACCGCGTGAACCGACCGGAACGAGGCCGTCATGGACCCGACGACTTCCATGATCCGCCCGCTCAGCTCGTCGTCCGCCTTACCACCGCTTCGCGCGGCTTCTTCGACGAGACCCTCCAGCACGGCTATCCGCTTCCCGGTTTCCTCGGCCAGCCCCAGGGAACCGGGAAGCAGGGCATTGGTGAGCGCTAGTGATGCGATCCGCCGGATCGCTCCGTCGAACGCCGTGAGCGCGTGCTCCGCAGCCTGCTGCGAGACGCCGCGGTCGGTCAGCTTCTCCAGCAACGCGATCGTCTCGGCACCGTACAGGAGGGAGTAGTCAAGTCCACCCGGGTAGAGGTTGGCGGCCTCAAGCGCGGCGATGATCCCCATCTGGACGCGGAACCAGGCCGGAAGCGCCGGATTGTGGAAGATCTCGACCGAATACCGCAGCTCTTCCGCGTCGGTACCGCGGCCGGCTGCGGCATGCCGCATCACCGTCTCCATCGCGGACTGCATGGGTAGGGTTTCCCGGTGGGCAGGGACGGCAGTCGGGCGGCTTCCGGGATCTCGACCGGCGTTACGGGTTCGCCGCGCTGGAGGGCGAGGAGTCGCTGCATGAGCGGCTTCAGCGATTCGCCGAGCGTCCCCGGCATGCTCCCGGCGACCTCGGACGCTTCGGTGAGCAGCCGGTCCGCGCGCTCCGGCTCGTCAGCGCGGATCGCTCCGGCACGCGAGAGGAGCGCGCGGTTCAGGTTCATGGCGGCCTGCTCGCGGTATTCGCCGTCTGGCATGCTCGCGTAGGTCTGCCGACAGCGTTCGATGACCTCGTCGGTGATGTCGTCCTTCGGTCCGCCGCCCGGGCCTTGGACGTCCAGCTGATCACGCAGGACCGCCGCGTGGTTGTGGAACCCCCGGCTGTCCGGTCCCTGCTCCGCGTCGGCGCGTTCGGCCAGGTCGAGCAACGCCGGGATGCTCTGCCTCGCGCGTTCGAGCTGGTCGGGGTCGTAAGCGAAGACGTACGAGTAAAGACCGTGCGTCACCCGCGCCGCGGCACCCCGATACGCTCCGACGGCGCTGCTCCCCTCCTCGGTCCGGCTGGCGCCGTCCGAGTCGGCGTAGACCGCCTCGGCCTCGATGAACCGAGCCGGGTCGGTGGTGCGCATCCCGAGCGCGGTCAGCGTCTCCGCCAGCCTCCCAGCGACCGATGCAGAGGGCTGATCTGCCGCGTCGTAGGACTGCCGCAGCAGATCGGCCACCTGCCCGAGCGTGTCCTGCGAGACGGTGCCCATGTTTCGGCCGGCCAGCAGAGCGCTGAGCAAGTTGCCGATGGCGGCCAGGCCCGACGTCCTTGCCTCCTCGTCCGAGCCCATCCGGTTCATGAACTCGGTCAGGTCGCGGACGTCGGCCTCAAGGGTCTCGGCTCCGCCGATCCGCGCGCTGACGTTCATGAGGGCGTCCATCGCCGCGAAGTCGCCGCCCGTCTGCTCCTTGAAGACCCTCGCCACGCCGAAGACGACTTCGGCGACGGCCCGCAGGGACGCGCTCGCGACGGCGTCGAGCGTCTCGTCGGCCTGCGGCGACCACGACTCGGGCAGCGCGCCGATCGCTCTCAAGTTCCCCGCCTGGGGATTGAGGGTCGCCAACCAGCGCAGTGGTTCGAACCCCGGTGGCACGCTTCGTTCGAGCTCTGCGATGACGGACCCTGTCCACGCGTCAAGCTCACGAAGCTCGTTCGGGGCTCGCTCGGCGAGCGTTTCGGCTCGCTCCCGTACGTGTGCGGTCACGATGACGGCGTACGCGGGGCGCGCCGGGTGGTCGGTCGGGAGCGCTTCGAATCCGCGGCGGTAACGCAGGACCCGGTCAAGTGGCCGCGCCGGCGGATCGTCACCGGGCAACGCGGCACAGTCCGCGAAGGCGATCGCCGCCCGCACCTCGGGAGGCAGACCCGGTAGACCGCGGCTGACCGCGAGTGTCTCGCCGAGAGAAAGAACCTGATCAAGCAGCGAGCCCGTCTCCGCCGCCATCACCTCGCGGGCGCCGTCCTGTAGGAGAACGAATCGCTGTACGGCGGCATCGAGCCGGGAGGCCACGTCGCTGGGCGGTTCAGGCAGACCCGACGCGTTCCAGCCGAGGCGCTCGTAAGCGCCGTGGAGCGCCACGAGCACCGCCACGCGATGCGGGTGGTCCTCGGGAAGCACTGCCAGCAGGGATCGCATCCGGACCGCCGTACACGCGAGAGCAGGCAGATCGTCGATCGCGATCGACTCGGCGTACAGCGTTCCGACGATCTGGAGCTCTCGTTCCTCGTGTGGCATGTCAGTGAGCAGTTGCAGCCCGTCCAGGACTTCGAGGCGGTTGACCGTCTGCGGCAGCGGGGCGATTCCGGAGGCGCGCGCCAGCTGTGTCGCCTCATGCGGTGAGGGTTCGCCCAGCAGGATCGCGGCCTGGACGAGGACTTCGAGCATGAGCGGCAGATTCGTTCCCTGTCGTGGGTGGTCCACCGGGACGTGCGTGCACGCCGCGACCGCCACCGCCGCGGCGCCGGCGAGCGAATGCGGATCGGTGGCCAGTTCGTAGCGCTGCATCCGCAACGCGACCACGCAAACGGCGATGTCGGGGAACAGTTCGTGATCGATGGGCACGGCGGGCAACGCATCGAGCAGCCAGGCGATCCCCTGGTCAATGGTAGCCAGCGCCTCCGGTCGTGAGCCCTCTTCCATCTCATCGGACGCGAGTACGCTGCACGCGCCGCCGACCAGCGACGCGAAGCCCGCGACGAGGGTGATCCGGTCGACGTCGAACTCGGGAACCCCCGGCGGCAGCGGAGGCAGCACGCTGGGGTCGGGCAGGTGGTGACGCAGAATGTTACGGAGCCCGAGAGCGACCAGCGCCTCGGACTGCGCCTCCGGGTTGGCCTCGCCCGCCGCGGCGCGGGCCCAGAACGTGGCGCAGGCGAGCTGAACGGGGCCGAACTGGACGAGTTCGGCCGGCGACGCAGCGGCGTCGCGCAGCAGGCGGTACGCGTCGCTCTTGGCTTGCGGCGTGAGCAAAGGACCGAGGTCCCCGGTACGGTCGGCTTGAAGCAGCCGGTCGGCAGCTCGACGTGAAAGCTCTTCATCGGGCATGCGACCAATATAATTTCGACGACGCATCAGCGGAGCGTTTCACGTCGGGAGTGCGGCGATGGGCACCAGGGAACACCAGCGGCGCGAGGATTATCAGAATGCTGTTGAAGCCCTGTGCACGGACCTCGCCGCTCTCAACGCACGGGTCAAATGTCGGCTGTGGCGGCCGACGATCGAGACGGTCATGTCCACCGCGCCGTTGACAGATCCCTGGTATGCGGCGGTGCGCGGACTTCACGAGATGGCCGTGGCGGCCGGGGTTCCGGGTGGCCTCGGCCTGACCACCCCCATGGGGCGACCCGGCTGGCCGGGCGGCGATGGCGCCGCGCCCCGGCGCGTCTGCGGCTGGGTCTGTCCCAAACGCGTCTGCACACGGGTCGAACTCGCGGGCGGCGAGGCCGGGGAATCGAAGCCTGACACGGATTGCCACCTGCTCGGGCTCGCCATGCACTTCGTGGAGGGCTGAGCGGCATGGGCCTGCTGTTGCAGTTGCAGAATCGAATCCCCGACCGCTGGTTCCTCAGACGGCTGCTCCCATCAGCGCTCTTCGTCGCGGTCGCGTTCATCGGCATGGCGCTGGGGCAGTCCCACTGGAACGACACCGCGCTCGCGAAGCAGCGGTTGACCGCCGATCTGGCCAAGGCGAGCGGGTCGCTGTCCGCGTACACCTCGGCGACCGTCATTATCTATGTTCTGATAGTCGCGGCCGGCGCGTTCGCGGTCCCGATCGCCGCGGAGGCGGTCGGTGCGCTCGCCGCCGGTGCGTGGCCGTGGTGGCTCACCCGGCTCGGCGACCGGCGCCGAGCCGCCAGGGTGAAGCGCTGGCAGTCCGCGAACGATCTAAAGCGCAAGGCAGTGCGCGCACTGGACGCGAAACAGCCCCTACGCGCCGCCCGCCTCAAAGCACGCGCCGCCGCAGCGCAACCATCCGCGCCGCAGACACCCACCTGGATCGGCGACCGCCTTGAGGCCGCGGCCGCGGAGGCAGCCCGCCGCCTCGGCGTGGACGTCCGGACGTCGTGGCTCGAACTATTGCTGACCCTCCCGGACAACGCCCGCACCGTCCTCACCAACGCACGCGACGATTACGACGTCGCGTGCGAGGCGCTCGTTTGGAGCTGCGCCTACCTCGTCCTCGGCTTCTGGTGGTGGCCCGCCGCCGTCGTGGCAATCATTCTGGGTCTGACATCGTGGCATTGGCTTCGACGCGCGGCGGAAACTCTGGCCAGCACCGCCGAAGCAGTATCCCGTGTAGCCGCCAGGAAGGAAAACGCCTCTTAACGGGTGATTTACGCTTCCATGATGGCCCTCACATCGCCAGATCCCCCGACGAGATCAAAGAGCTAATTCGCTTCGGCGGCCAGCGTATCCGTCGCACGGACTTCCGATCCGCGTCTGCGGCATTTTCCTCCGGAACCCCTGACGCTCGTGCGACTCAGCGTGCATAATCGTCGTCAGGCGAGGCGAAGGGCTTGAATGAGGGGTAACGTCAGGGGCTCTGCCGCGCCCCAGCTGCCGGGGATCATCGATTACCCAGAAATCCAGGCCGCGTTGGTGTCCTTGGGCTGCCGACACGTCGTCGACCTCGTCAACCGCCGTCCGGAGCGGCCGTTTCGGGTGCTCGACGGCATTTGGTTCGCCACCTCGGGAATCTCGTGGAAGCGGGCGGACGCCGCGCTGCTCCTCAGGCTGCGCGATGTTCTGGTGCAACGAGGCGAAAGCGCGGACCGCACCGCGTCGCTGACCGTTCTCGGCTCGCTCATTCCGGTCGTCCGCGCCGACGGGATGGCACTGCGCAGGTTGGCTTTGTACCAGATCTGCAAGGCGGTATGGACCTCCCTGGACGCGAATGCTCCGCTGAACACCGTCGCGGCGCACATCGTCGGGCTCGGCGTTGTGAAGGAGGAAGCCCCGCTGCTGGCCGCGATGGCGATGGCCGGTCGCCCGGCCACGCGATTCGACGTGCTTGAGTCGATACAGGGCGCTTATGAGACTCGGATGCTGCGCACCGCCGGTGTCCTGGCTGCCCAAATCGTGAAGCCGACGGATCACGCGCTCGTCTCGCTCGTCGCCCGGATCGCAGGCGACACGGCGCGGCTCGACCGTCTGATCCAGGAGGGAGAACGCTGCGAAACCCGCGGCGACACCGACGGCGCCGTGCGTCGATACCTTGAGGCAGAATCCCGCGCGGCTGACGAACCACGCATTCCGGCGTTGCTCGACCGCTGTGCGCCGCCCCCACCACGCAGCCTCGTCATCGTGCCGGAGCACGACGGGGCGAGGCTGACATGGCAGCCCTCGATTACGTCCGTCGGGCAGATCACGTATCGCGTGGTGCGCGTCGGTGTGCCGCACGTCAACGCCGGTGTACCGGCCGCGGCGGAAGAAGAGGTCTGCCATACCACGGACTGCCTCGCGCTCGACCGGCAGGTCCCGCTCGGCGATCCGGTGCGCTACGTGGTCCGCACGGTGCGCGACGGACGCATTGAATCAGAGCCTGCCACTACGGGTTCGGTGACCATTACTCCGGAGGTCGCGGATCTCATGCTGACCGCCGGCAACGGGGTCGTGCACGGCAGCTGGCGGCGGCCGCCGGGCGCGAGCCGGGTCAGGGTCGTCCGCGCCGCCGGACGGTCGCCTCGCGGCCCGACGGATGGAGAAGAGATTTCCACCGATGGCACCGCCTTCAGCGACGACGAGGTGCGGGTCGACACCCGGTACCACTATCTGGTGTCGACGGGATATACCAGGTCGGACGGAACCTGGGCCTGGTCCGCGGGCACGGCGCAGAGCGTCCAGGTCGTCCGCTGGCCAACGGCGGCGACGTCAATGTCCGCGGTTGGGAAGCCCTCCGGCTCGGTGCTCGTGCGGTGGCTGCCGCCGCAGTTCGGCGAGGTGCGACTGGTGACGCTCGCCGACGGAGTGCAGGCGGACGAAGGATTCGAACTTCCCGCCGCGGCTGCGGATTCTCTCGGGAAGGTGTTGGCGGCCACCACGGTGCGCCCGCCCACGCAGGCCGAGGTGGCGGTCGACCACCTCGTTGCGGGCCGCAGCCGTCTCGCGTTGGTGACCGTGCTCGGCTACCGCGCGATCGTGGGGCCGAGCGTGGACGTCGCGGTCGAAACACCCATCGACGGGCTTTCGGCGACACGCTTCGGCGACACGGTCATCGTCAAGTTCGCCTGGCCGCCAGGCGTCGCCGCGCTCACCGCTCGCTGGATCGTCCACCCTTCGTCACCCGAACCCGAGACCGTCGACCGCGGCGGAATTAGGGAATTGACACAGGCCGGCTATCGCAGAGCCGGTTTACGTTTCCCGGCCGACGGCGAGCGGTACACGATCCAGGTGACGCCGACCCACCCGACGCAGGCCGACGTGGTGCTCGGCTCCCGGAGTGCGACGGTGACCCTGTCACAGCGCCCGGATATCGACTATGCGATCACCCGGCCATCACGCAGGGCCAAGCACCGGCACGTCGTGACGGTGTCCTACAAGGGGCACGGGCTCGATCAAGCGCCTGACTTCGTCGTCGTGGGAAGCCGCGGGTCGCTGCCACCGCTCGCGCCGACCCGGCAGGCCGAGCTGGCGCGGATACCAGCGGCTCAGCTCACGAACGAACCCGCCGGGACGAGCGCGCAGTTCGATCTGGAGACCGCCACAGGGCCCTGCTACCTGCGCGGCTTCGCGGTCGGACCCGGCGCCGAGCGCGTCCGAGTGCGGCACCCCGGACGGCATCAGCTGATGATCGGGTAATCCCGTGGCGATGGTGATGTGTCCGCACTGCTTCCATCCGACGCCGTCGGACGAGCTCCCGTTCCGCTGTGTCAGGATGCCTCCCGGCGGCGTGGGCTCCTGCGCCCCGTTCGATCGGCCCGGACGCCAACGGCGGGTGCCGTGCCCGTCGTGCGAGGTGCCGACCTCGGTGCGCAGTTGCTCCCGCTGCTACCACGAACTGCCTGGCGACTACAGCGCGATGCTCAGCGTGTTCGTGGCACTCGTCGGCCCGGTGAACTCCGGCAAGACCACCTTCGCGACCGTGCTCCTGCACGAGTTGCGGGACCGGATCGGCGCTTCGTACA
>NZ_DASYZI010000382.1:0-13038 GCF_035946395.1 Actinocrinis sp. | reverse complement strand
CGGACCGTGGAGAGGCGGTGCGCGATGACCAGCGAGGTGCGGCCACGCAGCGCGCTCGCGAGCGCCTGCTGAACCGCCGCCTCCGACTCCGAGTCGAGATGCGCGGTCGCCTCGTCCAGGACCACGACGTCGGGCGCCTTGAGCAGCAGCCTGGCGATGGCGATGCGCTGCTTCTCGCCGCCGGAGAGGCGGTAGCCGCGATCGCCCACCACCGTTTCCAGGCCGTCGGGCAGCGCGGCGACCAGATCCCAGATCTGCGCGTCCTTGAGCGCCCTGACCAACTCGTCGTCGGTCGCGTCGGGGCGCGCGTAAAGCAGATTGCTGCGAATGGTGTCGTGGAACATGTGCGCGTCCTGAGTCACGACGCCGATGCGGTCTCTCAGGGAGCTCAGTCGCGCCTGCCGCACGTCGAGGCCGCCGATGCGCACGGCGCCCGCGGTGACGTCGTAGAGCCGCGCCGCGAGGGCGGTGATCGTCGTCTTGCCCGCGCCGGACGGGCCGACCAGCGCCGTCATCGTGCCGGGTTCGGCGCGGAACGACAGGTCCCGCAGCACCTGCGCGGAAGGGGCCTGATCGAGCACCGCGACGGATTCGAGCGAGGCGAGGGAGACCTCTGACGCGGTCGGGTAGCGGAACGCGACGTCGTCGAACTCGATGACCGGCGCTCCCGCGGGCACCGGGACCGCGCCAGGGCTCTCGGTGACCATCGGCGGCAGGTCGAGCAGTTCGAAGACCCGGTCGAAGGAGACCAGCGCGGTCATCACGTCCACGCGCACGTTGGCCAGCGCGGTCAGCGGCCCGTAGAGCCGGCCGAGCAGGCCGACCAGCGCGAGCATCGTGCCGAGGGACAGGTGCCCGCCCACCGCCATCCGCCCGCCGATCAGATAGACCATCGCGGTGGCGAGCGCGGCGACGAGCGTGAGCGACGTCATGAACGCGCCGCCGGACACCGCGACGCGCACGCCGATCGCGCGCACGCGGTCCACTTTCGCGGCATACAGGGCGTCGTCGTCCTCGGGGCGCCCGAAGAGCTTGGCGAGCAGCGCGCCGGAGACGTTGAACCGCTCGGTCATCATCGTCGACATGTCGGCGTTGAGCTGCATCTGTTCACGGGTCATCTGCTGAAGGCGGCGGCCCATCCACTTGGCGGGCAACACGAAGACCGGCAGCAGGACGAGGGCGAACAGCGTGATCTGCCAGGACAGGTAGAACATCGTGACGGCGGTCAGCACCAGCGACACCGCGTTGGACACGACGCTGGAGAGCGTGGAGGTGAACGCGCGCTGCGCGCCGAGCACGTCGCTGTTGAGCCGGGAGACCAGCGCGCCGGTCTGGGTCCGGGTGAAGAACGCGACCGGCATCCGCTGTACGTGCGCGAACACCTTCGTGCGCAGCAGCGCGATCAGGCCCTCGCCGATACGCGAGGACAGGTAGCGGGAGACCAGGCCGACCGCGCCGTCGAGCAGCGCGATGCCCGCCACGATGAGGGCGAGGACGGTGACCAGGCCGGAGTCGTGCTTCAGGATGCCGTCGTCGACGATCCGCTGGGAGAACAGCGGCGGCAGCACGCCGAGGACCGCGTCCACGACGGTGAACGACAGGAACGTCGCGATGACCGTGGCGAACGGACGCGCCAGCGCCCCGATGCGCCGCATCGTGCCCGGCTTGAGTTTCCGGATCGCCTTGGGATCGCGCATATACGAACCCATGGTCCGCATGTCGACGGCCCCGCCGCCCATTCCCATGCCACGCACTGCCGCCACCCGTCCTTTGCCCGCTGGGCCCGAAGAGTTCCTTCACCTTGTGTTCGCGCGCCATTGAACGCAGCACGGTTTTCCGGAATTCCGCCGTCGTTACCATCACCGTCTTGTGGAGGAGCAGACGATTTCCGGAACGGGCGGATTCGAAGTGGTCGAAGGCCTCGCGGCCGAGGATAGCCTCTCTTCGAGCTTGACCGTGGCCGGCGGCGCAGGATCGGCCGACTCGCAGTGGCAGACGAGGCCGCAGTCAAGTTCGAAGAGCCAGGACAACGGCGGTGCGGCACCCACGGGCGTGGTCCCGGAAGGCGACTTGGCACGCAACGCCCTTCCCGTGCGCGTGATGCCGGAGAAAGCGGCCGGATACCGCTCGTTCGTCGCATTGGGCGATTCGTTCACCGAGGGAATGGTCGACAAACTGCCGGACGGTTCACTGCGCGGCTGGGCCGACCTGGTGGCCGCAAGGCTGAGCAGCTTGCATCCCGAGTTCCGCTACGCGAATCTCGCGGTGCGCGGCAGGCTGGTCAAGCAGATCAGCGCCGACCAGGTGCCGATGGCGCTGCGCATGGGCGCCGACCTGGTCTCGCTGGCCACCGGGCTCAACGACGTGGCGCGCCCGGGTTGCGACCTCGACGCGATCGGCAGGTACCTGGAGCAGTGCGTGGCGACACTCACCGCCGCGGGCGTGCGCGTGGTGATGTTCCAGTCGGTCGACTTCAGATACCGGATGCCGTCGCTGCGGCGGTTCGCGCCGCGGGTGATCCGTCTGGGCGAGATGGTCGAGGATCTGCGCGACCGCTACGGCGTGGTGGTCGTCGACCTGTCCGTGGAGCGGATCTTCGACGATCCGCGGTTGTGGGCGCCGGACCGGGTCCATCTGGCCACTGAGGGGCACCGGCGGATCGCCGAGGCGGTGCTCGAATCGCTGGGCTACGAGCCGGCCTTCGACTGGCGCGAGCCGCTGCCGCCGCGCAGGCGGCCGTGGGTGATCGTGCGGATGTACTCGAACGTCGTGTGGACGGTGCGGTTCCTCGCCCCCTGGATCAGGCGCCGGATGACCGGCCGCTCGTCCGGGGACGGCCTGGAGGCGAAGCGCCCGGAACTGACGCCGGTCGACTTCAGCGGCTGGGCGGGCAAGACCGGGCGTACCGCCTGACCTCGTGACACCGCCTCGGACGGTTCGGCTCGACCGATCAGATCAGCCGATCCGCACGGCGAGCACGCGGTCGAGCGCGACGGCGGTGCCGTGCGCTATGGCGCCGGTCAGCACGCCGGCCTCGCCGAGCGGGCTGACCTCGACGCGCGGCGGGTACGGCACGCGCTTGGCCAGTTCGGCGCGCACCGGTTCGAGCAGCAGGTCGGCGTTCAGGCCGATGCCGCCGGCCAGCACGGCCAGTTCCACGTCCGCCACCGCGCAGACCGGGGCGAGATACACCGCGATGCGGCGGGCCTCCTCGGCGACCAGCAGCCCGGCCAGCCGGTCGCCGCGGCGCGCGGCCTCGAAGATCTGCTCCGGGGACGCCGGGACGCGCAGCACGGTCGGCTCGCCGCGGAACTCGATCCAGTCCGCGGCCAGCCGTTCCAGGGCGGGGCCGCAGGGGTCGTACGGGTTGGCGTCCGCGCCGCCTTCGAGCGCGAAGTCGATCTCCCCGGCCGCGCCGTTGCGGCCGCGGTGCAGCCGGCCGCCGAGGACCAGGCCGGCTCCGGTCCCGGTGCCCACGGAGAGCACCGCGAAGTCGTCCACCCGCGCGCCGACCCCGCGCCACTGCTCGCCCAGCGCGGCCAGATGGATGTCGTTCTCCACCAGCACCGGGCCGCTCGGACCGTGCCCAGGGGACGCGATGGCCCCGGCGAGCGCGGCGGCGAGCGGGAAGCCGTCCAGGCCCGGGATAGTTGATCCCTGATACACCCGGCCGGTGGACTGCTCCACCACGCCCGGCGCGGCGGCGACCACGACCTGCTCGGCGTCCCCGGGCACCGACGCGGCGCGCAGCAGCCGCAGACGCATCCGCGCGGCGTGCGCGACGATCTCGGTGATCTCGCACGGGCCGATGTCGGCCTGCTCCCGGCCGCGTTCCTCGCCGTCGAGTGCGGCGATCACCCCGCGCAGGTACCGGCCGCCGATGTCCAGGCCCACCACGAAACCGGCCTCCGGCACCGGTTCGAAGAACAGCGCGCCGTACGTCGGCCCCTCGCCGCCGGGAGCGGTCTCGCGCACCAGACCGCTGTCGAGCAACGCGGCCAGCGCGGCGGAGACGGTGGGCTTGGAGATGCCGACCCGGCGGGAGATCTCCGCGCGCGAGATCGGATGGCCCGAGCGGATCGTCTCGAACACGGTCCGCTCGTTGAGCGCCTTGAGCATGGGCGCGGTCGCGGCCTGGGAGTGGGACGGTTCGCCGGTCATGGCGCCGAATATTACGGGACCCGGCCGGTTGCCCGGCCGGCCGTCCGGTATCGACACCGATTCATCAACGTTCGTCAACGCCGCGCGATCGCGCGGATGCGCCGGACCTGCGCCGAGCGCTCCGCCGCCCGCTGGGCTTCGTAGTCGCGCTCCACCGCGCCCTGGATCAGGGCCTTGGTCTCGATGAGCGCGTCACGGTCGGCGGCCAGCAACTCGTGGACGAATATCTGCGCCTGTAGCGCCAGCTCGGCGGCCGGCACCACCTTGTTCGCCAGGCCGATCCGCTCCGCCTCGGCGGCCTCGATCCACCGGCCGGTCGCGCAGATCTCCAGCGCCCGGCCGTATCCGACCAGTTCCGTCAGCGGCTTGGTGCCGCCGAGGTCCGGGATCAGCCCGAGGCTGATCTCCCGCATCGCGAACTGCGCGTCGTGCGCCACGATGCGCAGGTCGCAGGCCAGCGCGAGCTGGAATCCGGCGCCGATCGCGTGGCCCTGCACCGCGGCGACGGTGATCAGGTCGGGGCGGCGCCACCAGGTGTAAGCCTCCTGGAAGGCCTCGATGGTCAGCTCCGCGTCGGCCGGGTCGCTCGACGCCAGGTCGATCAGCGTCTTGGACGCGCCCTTGCCGCCCGAGGCCTGCTCGGCGACCAGTACCGAGCGGTCGAGTCCCGCGCTGAACGACGGCCCCTCGGCACGCAGCAGCGCGGCGCGCACCGAGCCCGGCAGGGCGCGGCCGATCTCGGCCAGCTGCCACCACATCGCGGGCGTCATGGCGTTGCGCTTGTCCGGGCGGTCGAGCACGACCGTGGCGATCTCGCCCTCCACGACGAGCCGCACGCCGGCCTTGGCCGCGGCGACCTGGCGCTCGGCGGGCCAGAAGTCGTACACGGGTGCGATGGCGGCCGACGCGCCGGTGTCGGCGGAGGCGCCAGTGGACGTGTCGTCGGCGTCGTGGTCCGTCAGCGCTGCCATCAGAGCCTGTCCGCCCCTTGCCAGAGAACTTGTCGAGACGCAACGGACCCTATAGGAGAGTGTCGGGCGCGCACCACGTGCCCTCCCATCCGGCGACCGTCCGGCTGCCACAACAAGCCCCAGCCCCCGGTGTGCCATGCACCGGAGGCCGGGGCCGGTGCGCCGGACTGGTGCTCTGCCTGGCAGCCGCTACGCGGTCTTCGCCTTGCCGCGAGTCGCGCCGCCGCGTCCGCGCAGGACCACACCGGACTCGCTGAGCATCCGGTGCACGAAGCCGTACGAACGGCCGGTCTCCTGGGCCAGGGCGCGGATCGATTCGCCCGACTCGTACTTGCTCTTCAGATCGGTCGCGAGCTGCTCTCGCGCGGCGCCGGTAACGCGGCTGCCCTTCTTGAGAGTCTCGGCCACACGTGCCTCCTATGAGGGGTGCGGGGACGGGTGCCCCGCGGTATTCACTGCGTGATTCGGATCGGTTGTGAAGCGGCGGGAGCCCCGCCCCCGCCGGGAACCGCAGGTGGGAGGACCCACCGTCTACCGCGGTTGTGCGCTCTGACCACCCATGATCACCCCTCGCGCGCAAGTTGACCACCGATTCGGCGAACAAAGTCGCCCGTTATTCCCGGACACCGCGCTGGGTTGGTCCGGTCTTCGGCGGGTTTGCCGGGGTTTGCACCAGCTCCCGTTACCGGACTGTTACCGGCTGCTGCCGACGCGCTGTCGGAACCGCCGGATCCTCTGTTCGATCAGCGTAGTACCAGCGGCGATGCGCGTGGCGCCGCGGGGCCTCAGGCGAGCGCCACCAGGTCGCGGTAGCCCTCGTTCCACAGGTCCTCGACGCCGTCGGGCAGCAGGATGAGCCGTTCGGGTGCCAGCGCGTCCACGGCGCCCTCGTCGTGCGTGACCAGGATGACCGCGCCCTCGTACGAGCGCAGCGCGCCGAGGATCTCCTCGCGGCTGGCCGGGTCGAGGTTGTTGGTCGGCTCGTCGAGCAGCAGCACGTTGGCGCTGGAGACCACCAGCGTGGCCAGCGCCAGCCGGGTCTTCTCGCCGCCGGAGAGCACCCCGACCGGCTTGTCCACGTCGTCGCCGGAGAACAGGAACGAGCCGAGCACCTTGCGCACCTCGACCAGGTCCAGGTCCGGCGCGGACGAGCGCATGTTCTCCAGAACCGTGCGCCCCGGGTCGAGCAGTTCGTGCTCCTGCGCGTAGTAGCCCATCTTCAGGCCGTGTCCGGGCTCGATCTTCCCGGTGTCCGGCTCCTCGACCCCGGCCAGCAGCCGCAGCAGCGTCGTCTTGCCGGCTCCGTTGAGCCCGAGCACGACCACCCGCGAGCCGCGGTCCACCGCGAGGTCCACGTCGGTGAAGACCTCCAGCGAGCCGTACGACTTGGACAGCCCGGCGGCCATCAGCGGGACCTTGCCGCACGGGGCCGGCTGCGGGAAGCGCAGCTTGGCCACCTTGTCGGACTGGCGCACCGCTTCGAGGCCGGAGAGCATCTTCTCGGCGCGGCGCGCCATGTTCTGCGCGGCCACCGTCTTGGTCGCCTTGGCGCGCATCTTGTCGGCCTGCGACATCAGGGCGCCGGCCTTCTTCTCCACGTTGGCCCGCTCGCGCCTGCGCCGCCGCTCGTCGGTCTCGCGCTGGGCGAGGTACGACTTCCAGTCCATGCTGTAGAAGTCGATGGTGGTGCGGTTCGCGTCCAGGTGGAAGACCTTGTTGACGCAGGACTCGACGAGTTTCACGTCGTGCGAGATGACGATGAAGCCGCCCTTGTAGCTCTTCAGGTACTCGCGCAGCCAGACGATCGAGTCGGCGTCGAGGTGGTTGGTCGGCTCGTCGAGCAGCAGCACCTCGTTGTCGCCGAACAGGATCCTGGCCAGCTCGACCCGGCGGCGCTGGCCGCCGGAGAGCGTGTGCAGCGGCTGGCCGAGGACGCGGTCGGGCAGCCCGAGGCTCGCGGCGATGGTCGCCGCCTCGGACTCGGCCGCGTAGCCGCCGTTGGCCAGGAACTCGGCCTCGGCGCTGGCGTACCGGCGCATCGCGCGCTCGTGCTGCGCGGCGTCGGACGAGCCCATCTTCGTCTCAGCCGCGCGCATCCGGCGCACCGTCTCGTCCAGGCCGCGCGCGGACAGGATCCGATCGCGGGCCAGCACGTCCAGATCACCGGTGCGCGGGTCCTGCGGCAGGTAACCGACCGGTCCCGAGCGGGTGATCGTCCCGGCCGCCGGCAGCGTCTCACCGGCGAGGGTCCTGGTCAACGTGGTCTTGCCCGCGCCATTGCGCCCGACCAGGCCGATGCGGTCGCCGGCGCCGAGCCGGAACGAGACAGGTTCGAGCAGCACGCGTGAGCCCGCGCGAAGCTCGACCTGGGAAGCGGAGATCACTGATCCATCTTAAGGGGTGGCCGCACCTGTGATGGGCGGCCGGAGCCGGGGTACGACGCCGCGTCCAGATCTCCCGGCACTCCATCCACTCACGACCCCTGCGCCACCGTAGCACAATCGTGACTCACCGCATCTGCCACACCACTTCCTGTTGATGTAACATCCTGACTCGGGGATGTAATTGCACCAAAACGGGGCCGTGCGGTGGCCCCAGCAAAGGGGGTCAATCTATGGGCTCTCAGTTGTCGGCCTCTTCGCTGCCTCGTCTCAGATCACCGTTCTCGTCGTCCCTGCATGAGCAGGTTGACACGGCGGAGACGGCCACCCTGACGTGGGCGGACCGGTTCGGCCTGGCCCACGATCCGGCAGTGCGTCGCAGGCTGGCCGCGACCCGCAGCGCCCGGCTGGCCGGGCGGGTCAGCCCCCGCGCGACGATGCCGGGCCTGCTGCTCAACACCGACTGGACGACCTGGCTGTTCCTGTTCGACGACACGTTCTGCGACGAGTCCGACTTCGGCCGGCACTCCGTCGACACCATCGGTCTCGCCTCCGACGTGCTGCGCGTGATCGAACGCGGAGACGTCCCCGCGCGGACCGTGAACCCCTTCCTGCCCGCGCTGGCCGACCTGCGCGCGCGGCTGCTGCGGCTGGCCACGCCGGAGCAGTTCGACCGGTTCGCCGCGCAGACCGTCTACTACCTGCTCGCGCTGACCTGGGAGGCGGCGCACCGGGAACAGCGCACGCTGGCCGACCTGCCGGAGTACATCGTCATGCGGCGGCACAGCGGCGCGGTCTTCCCCTGCCTGGCGCTGATCGACATCATCAACGGGTTCGAACTGCCGGTCGGCATGTGGAGTTCTCCGGAACTGCACGCGGTGAACGACGCGGCGGCGGACATCATCTGCTGGGGCAACGACATCCTGTCGTACCCGCGCGAGGTGCGCCGCTCCACTCAGGTGCTCAGCCTGCCCGAGGTGCTGCGCCGGGCCCGGCAGGAGCCGATCGACCAGGCACTGCGCGAGGCGGCGGCGCTGCACGACCGGCGGCTGAACGACTATCAGCAGCTTGAGACGCCGCTGCTGGCCCTCGGCGACCCGCGGGTGGAGCGCTATCTCGGCGACATCAGGGCCTGGATCTCCGGACACCTGGCCTGGTCGGCCGAGACCCGCCGCTACGACTTCGGCATCGCCGCCTGAGCCCTGATACAAACGCGCCTGGGAGTGCGCTGATGCTCTTGGCCGGATCAGCACGATGCCTCCGCGCCCGGATGGCAAGGCGCCGGGCGCCCTCAGGCTGGAGGCCCGTGGGCGCCCGGCAACACAGCCAGCCGGACTGTGCTCGATCAACCGCGTGGGGCCGATTGCGCCCGGCCAAGACCTTCGGTGCCCGCCTCGGGCATGTTTGAGAAGTAAGGTCGGATCAGGGCGCGGTGTCTGGCGCGTGCGATCGCAACGCGGAGGGTCGTGTCCATACTGGCGGTACGGACACGACCCGACAACGCGGCGAGCGTGCACGACAGGCGCCACGACCCCGACCCTACGTCTCAAACACGCCCTAACGCGGCTCGAACGTGAGCGGCACGACTCCGGGGTGCAGCGTCGTGCGCGCGACCGGCCGCACCACGCTGCCGGGGACCGGCTTGACCGTGTACTGCGACGCGATGACGGCCAGCGTCGTCATGATCAGGCTCCAGGCGAAGCCCTCGCCGACGCACACGTGCGGCCCCATCCCGAACGGGAAGTAGTAGGCGCGCAGGACTTCGGGATCGGGCGCGAGCCAGCGGTCCGGGTCGAAGCGGTTCGGGTCCGGATACGCCTGCGGATCGCGGTGCACGCCGTAGAAGTTGAGCAGGACCTGGGCTCGCGTGGGCACCGGCACCCCGGCGATCTCGACCTCCTGAAGCGAGCGGCGGCCGAGCAGCCAACTGGCCGGATAGAGGCGCAGCACCTCGGAGACGACACGCCGGGCCAGCGGCAGCGAACCCAGGTCGTCGACCTGCGGCGTGCGGCCGGCCAGGACGGTGTCGGCCTCCTGCTGCACCGCGCGTTGCAGGTCCAGGTCGCCGGAGAGGATGTGCAGCAGCCAGGCGAGCGTGCCCGCCGAGGTCTCGCTCCCGGCCAGCAGCACGGTCATGACCTCGTCGTGCACCTGCTGGTCGGACATGCCGGTGCCGTCCTCGTCCACGGCGGCCAGCAGCGTGTCGAGCAGTCCGCCGTTCCCGGCGCTGCCCCCGTCGCCGTTGCGCTGTGCGCGGTGGTCGGCGACCATCCGGTCCACGGCCGAGTGCAGCGCGACGTGCGCGCGGTTGAAGCGCAGATTCCCCGGCGTGGGCGTGTGCTCAAGCCGGCCCAGCGGGAGGATGGCCCGCCTGCCGACGCCGGCGAGCACCACCGACAGCGAGGTCAGCACCTCGGCCTGCACCGCGGCGTCGGACGGCAGCGCTCCGTCCTGCGCGACGCCGAGCACGGCGAGGATGATCGCGGTCATCGCCAGGCGCCGCATCTCCCGCCCCGCGTCGATCGTGCGGCCGTCGCGCCACGTGTCAGCCCCCGCAGTCGCGCACTGCGCCATGATGTCGACGTAGCCCCGGACGTGTGCGTGGTCGAATGCCGGGCGCATCAGACGCCGTTGACGGCGGTGTTTGGGCCCTACGGAGGTGCCTATCCCGTCACCGATCAGAGCTCTGAGCGCGTTGATCTGGAAGCCCTTGTCGTAGTACGGCGCGTCTGCGACCAGAATCCGCCGCAATGGCTCTGATCCGTTCACCAGGTATGCCGGTTTAGGGCCCAGGCGCAACAGGACCACGTCGCCGAGGGCATACACACTTTCGAGGAACCCGAGCGGGTCGCGCAGCAGTGATCCCGCGTGCCCCAACAGTGGCCAGGCACCCGGTATCGTCACAGGCTGCCGTGTCGAGCGATGTTGCGAACCGTCCAAGCCGGACAAGGTTGCCTCCCCCCAACATGGTTACCTCCGGTTGCGCTATTCTAACACTCGGTCATTTTTGCGAGGGCGCAAGGGCGCAGTAGGGGCGCGAACCGACAACAAATTTCAGCCAACCTGTGCGATTCTTGGGAAACACCACCCCGTAAAGCCACGGTGCGGCTACCGTATGCACGATGGTGAGCGGTACGCGTGTGCCTGATGTGAGGTATCAGGCTTCCCATTACCCGAGCGCGGGCGAGAGCACGATCGGCGGGAGGAACCGATGACACCGCCTCAACATGAGAACGCTCCGGGGGAATCGGGCGGGCCCGACGAAGTGGCCGAGGAAGTCCAGGGCTCTGAGTTCACCGGAGAAGGCGAAGAGGGCAAGGAAGACGGCGAGGATCAGGACGCTCGGTCGGCCGAGCTCAGGGTCCTGACCTCATGGGGCCCGGCGGCCAGGTCGAGCGGGTTCAGCGCCTCGACGGGCTTCTTCAACTGGCTGCTGCCGTCCGGCGATGTGCTCTGCGACGAGCAGACCTTCCGGCTGCACGGCCTGCCCCCCGACTCGGTGCCGCAGTTCGAGACCTTCCTGGCGCAGGTGCCGCCGGAGGACGTCGAGGACCTGCTGCGCATGCTCCAGCCGCTGCTGTCCACCGTCGGCGACTACCTCTTCGAGTACCGGGTGCGCTGGCCGGACGGCAGCATCCACACGCTTGAGACCCGCGGCCGGGTGGTGCCCGGCACCGAGGGCAGCCCGATGCGGCTGATGGGCGTGATCGCGGACATCAGCGAGCGGCGCGCCGCCGAGGAGGCCGCGCGGACCGAGGCACGTAAGGCGACCCGGATCCAGGCGGTCACCGCGGGCCTGGCCGCCGCCACCACCCTCGACGACGTGCGCAAGGCGGTGAACCGCGCGCTGCCGGCGCTCGGCGCGGACGCGCTGATCATCGCCGACGTCGGCACCCGGATCGAGGTGCTGCTGGCCTGCGGCCGCGGCGACGAGCACCCGCTGCGAGTGGCGGACGACGGCCCGGTGCGCACCGCGATGACCTTCGAATCCGCCCTCTTCTATTCGAGCTCGGCCGACCTGTGTGAGCGGTTCCCGCAGGTCGAGCCGATCGTCAAGGAGTTCGGGCTGGAGGGCTGGGCGTTCCTGCCGCTGACAGGCATCCCGCGGATGCGCGGGGTGTGCCTGCTCGGCTACGAGAACGAGGCGCCGTTCGACGAGTCCGAGCGCGCGATGCTCCTGCTCACGGCGAGCGCCATCGGCCAGGCGGTGCAGCGGGCCACGCTGCACGACACCGAGCACAGCTTCGCGCTGGCGCTGCAAGAGGGCATGCTGCCGCGCTCGCTCAAGTTCGGGCCGGGCGTGCGCGGCGCGTGGCGCTATGAGGCGGCGACCACCGGCATCCAGGTCGGCGGCGACTGGTACGACTCGGTACCGCTCGACGATGGCTCGACGATCCTGATCATCGGGGACGTCGAGGGCCACAACGTGCACGCCGCGGGCATGATGTACCGGCTGCGCACGGCCGTGCGGACCTACGCCGCCGAGAAGCACCCGGTCGGCGAGGTCCTGCACCGCGCGCACGAGTTCGTCGTCGAGATCAACGAAGAGGTCGAATACCCGGTCTTCGCGACCTGCCTGATCATCCGGGTCGACCCGGAGACCCGCACCATCACCGCGAGTCGGGCCGGCCACATACCGCCGCTCGTGGTTCCGCCCGGGAATCCGGCGTACGTGCCGCAGAACGACGTCGGCGTGCCGCTCGGCGTCCCGTCGGACGGGCTCTACCCGGTGTCGCACATGCAGTACGAGCCAGGCACGCGGCTGGTGCTGTGCACCGACGGCCTGCTGGAGAGCATCGACAACGATCTCGACCAGGGACTGCGCCGCACACTGGCCTGCCTGGACAGCACCCGGGACGCCGACCTGGAGGCGCTGGCCGGCCTCCTGCTCGACGCCAACCGGCCGCGCGGCCTCTGGAACGACGACGTCGCGCTACTGCTCGCCCAGCTCTACTGACCCTGATCCGCTGGTCAACCGACCCTGATCCATCATCCGCCGATCCCCCGGCGGCTCCGGCTCGCTCAGCACGCGCAGGCAGCGCCGCCGGCCGGAGCCGTCAACGGGTCCGTCGCCGGATTCCGGCTCCCTCGCGCCGACTCGTACGCGTAGCCCTCGCGGACCCAGTACTCGAATCCGCCGATCATCTCCTTGACCGGATAGCCGAGCCTCGCCAGTTCGAGAGCTGCTTTCGTCGCGCCGTTGCAGCCAGGCCCCCAGCAGTACGTGACGACAGGCATCCCGGCCGGAAGCAGCGTGCCGAGCGTCCCCTCCGCGGCGCGCCGGGCGATCTGCCGGGTCGGCAGGTGCACGGCGCCGGGGATGCGGCCCTGCTCCCAGGACTCGTCCGAGCGCGAGTCGACCAGCGCAAAGACGCGGCCGACCAGCCCGAGTTCCAGATCCGCGTGTACATCGGAGACGTCCGCCTCGAACGACAGACGCGCCGCGAAATGCGTGAGGGCGTCCCGATTCGCCGCGACCGGAGTCGACAACACCGCACTGGACGTCTCTACACCGCCGGCCACCT
>NZ_DASYZI010000381.1:0-16498 GCF_035946395.1 Actinocrinis sp. | reverse complement strand
AGCGCTCACGGACGCGGGCTACAACTGGTACGAAGTGTCCAACTGGGCAGTTTCCGAGGATGCGCGATGTAGGCACAACCTCCTGTACTGGACCGGCGCGGACTGGTGGGGTATCGGCCCCGGCGCGCACAGCCACGTGGCTGGCACACGGTGGTGGAACGTGAAACATCCGTCGGCATACGCGCAGCGCATCGCCATCGGCCACTCACCCGCCCAGGCGCGTGAACTGCTGACTCCCGCCGACCGCCGTGTCGAACGCATCCTGCTTGAGCTGCGCCTGATCGACGGCCTCGACCTTGCGTTGCTATCCGCGGAGGGCAGAAGCGCGGCGAACCGTGCCTTAGACGAGAAGCTGCTCGAACCGCTCCCGTTCGCGGACGGCCACGCAGTCCTGACCTTGCGCGGCCGGCTCCTAGCTGATGCCCTAGTCCGTGACTTCACCGACTAGTTCGACGAGCGGGCCTGGCCAAGTGATGGCGGCTCATACAGCCGGATCAATCTAAGGTATGTCGCTCGGCGCGCCGCCGTTGTAACATTCCAACAGCGCCAATAGCTTGCCGCCATGGTAAGTAAGGGACGCCATCCCAAGAGTGCCGTCGCTGAGGCGTTGGACGTGGCAAGAGCGGGTGGCCTCACGGTTGGCGAAGATCACAACGGGCACCGTTGGGGCCACATAACATGCGCGGAGTGTGACCTCAAATTTTCCATCTGGGGTACGCCTAAAGACCCGGACACCCACGCGAAGCAGATAGCCAGATTCGTAGCACGCCATACCCACTGAGGGGAGGCAACTCGTGACCAGTTGGAACTTCCGTATCCGCCTCAATCGGGTTCCGGACGACTCTGAGATTGACGCACTCTTCGAGGCCGGCCTGTCTGACGCGGCAGTCGAGGGGAACATCCTTGACATCGACCGTGATGCCGACACGTTGGCCGATGCGGTGGTGAGTGCTGTTTCGAACGTCAGCGAAGTCAAGCACCTGCACGCCATCGGTCTGGAGGTCGGCGACGAAGTGACGCTGGCCGATGCTGCGCAGCGGCTCGGCGGCGGACGCACCGCGGAGAGCCTGCGGCTGCTTGCTGAGGGAAAGCGTGGCCCCGGCGGTTTTCCACGGCCGATCGTGGACACCGGGCGGATCCGGGTGTACTCATGGGCGCAGATCGCCGAGTACGTTGAGAAGCTCGGCGACCGTGTACCCGGATACAGTCTTGAGCTCGCGCTTTTCGACCGGGCGCTGCGTCTGCGCCATCAGGCCATGGATCTCGGTGAGGACCGGATCCTCGCCGTTGAGAGGTTGCTACACGCCGCGTAACCGTTGCCGTGGCGGGTTAGGGCATGCTCATGGTGCGGTAACGAAGTCGATCAGCGCCTCGACACGCCCGAGCAGCGTCGGCTCCAGGTCCTTGAACGAGGTCACTGCGGCCAGGATTCTCGGCCACGCGGCACGCGGATCGAGCGGCCAGGACGGGTCCTTGCGGCGCAGGCGCTCGCAGACTCCCTGCTTCCACTCCTCGCTCCTCGGCACCCGGGGCCAGGCCTCGAAGCCGAGGACCGTCGGTTTGACGGCCTGCCAGATGTCCACGTACGGATGGCCCAGCACCAGCACGCTGTCTTCGCGGCCCTGCTGCACCTCTTGCGCGATCCTGGTCTCTTTCGAGCCCGCGACCATGTGGTCGACCAGTACGCCGAGTCGTCGGCCGGCGCCCGGTTGGAAGTCCTCGATGATGCCGGGCAGGTAGTCGACGCCGTCCAGCAGTTCGACGACCACGCCTTCGATTCGCAGGTCGTCGCCCCAGACTCGTTCGACCAACTCCGCGTCGTGCTTGCCCTCGACGTAGATGCGGCCTTCCCGGGCGACCCGCGCTCGCAGCCCCTGTACCGCGCGCGACCCTGACGCGGTGCGTGGCGTGCCGCTGCTCGTGGTCTGCGGTTTCGACTGCGGACGTACCAGCTCGACCGGCTGGCCCTCGAACAGGAAGCCTGGCCCGAGTGGGAAGACCCGGTGCTTGCGGAAGCGGTCCTCCAGGGTGACGGTGAAGCCGCCCGGCGTCTTCTCCACCCGGACGACCGCGCCGCAGAAGCCCGTGGTGACCTCCTCGATCACCAGGTCGGGCACCGCCTCGACCTGCGGCAGCGCTCGCGCCGCGCGCCGCGGCGATGGGAGGTCCCGGGGCCCGTACCGCCCTGCCCACGAGTCTTGTCCGCCTGGTCGAGAGACACCGTCCACCTGGCCGAGGGTAGCGCCCGTGGCGCCCGACGGACACGAGTGAGCAGATCGAGCAGCTTCGGCTGAAGACTGATCCCGGGTGTGCGCCGTACACTGGACGTATCGCCGCTGGCACTCGTCACGACGGAGTGCCAGGGGCCCGGTGAGCCGGCCGCTGTGACCCAGGCCCGCTACGACATTGGGAGGTGGTGAGCGTGCGCGAGGACCCGCGGCACGCGGACTCCCGGCTCGACGACCCCAGACTGGACCGGCGGCGCCTCGAAGTGCTGCGCGCGATCGTGCAGGACTATGTCGCGACGCAGGAGCCGGTCGGTTCCAAGGCCCTGGTGGAACGGCACAACCTGGGAGTTTCTCCGGCGACCATACGAAATGACATGGCCGCGCTGGAGGAGGACGGTTACATCCACCAGCCGCACACCAGCGCCGGCAGGGTGCCCACCGACAAGGGATACCGGTTGTTCGTCGACAGGCTCTCCGCCGTCAAGCCCCTCTCGTCCGCCGAACGCAACGCCATCCACGCCTTCCTCGGCGGCGCGGTCGACCTGGACGATGTGATCGCACGCACCGTGCGGCTGCTCGCCCAGATCACCCGGCAGGTCGCGGTTGTGCAGTACCCGTCGCTCACCCGCTCCTCGGTGCGGCACGTCGAACTGGTCGCGATCACGCCGAGCCGGATCATGCTGGTGCTCATCACCGACACCGGCCGGGTCGAGCAGCGCTTCGTCGAGACCGTGCCGATCGCCGACGCGCCGCTGGCCGATCTGCGCGCCCGGCTCAACGCACTGATCGTCGGGCACCGGCTGTCCGACGTGCCGAGCCGGATAGACGACCTTTCCGAGCAGTTCGCCCGAGAGGACCGGCCCGCCGTCGACTCGCTGGTGGCCGCGCTGCTCGAAGTGGTCGTGGAGCAGCGCGAGGAGCGTGTCATGCTCGGCGGCACCGCCAACCTCGCCCGGTTCCGCCAGGACTTCCCGGATACGATCGGCCCGGTGCTCGAAGCGCTGGAGGAACAGATGGTGCTGCTGAAGCTGCTCGGCGAGGCTACCGGACCGTCTACGCTCACCGTGCGGATCGGCCACGAGACCGGATACGAAGGTTTGTCCTCGACCTCCTTGGTGACCAGCGGATACGGCCGCGACGGCGACGCGGTCGCGCAGCTCGGCGTGCTCGGCCCGACGAGGATGGACTATCCGGGCACTATGGGGGCGGTCTCAGCCGTTGCTCGGTACGTCGGGCGCGTTCTCGATCAGACGTAACCTGTCGGTCGGGGCGCCGCGCGGCGCCCGACGACAAGCAGGCAAGCACGACAGGCACATCACGCAGACAGTGTTCGAATCCGGCTGGAGTTACACACGTGGCGACCGACTATTACGCGGTCCTGGGGGTACGGCGTGACGCTACCCAGGAGGAGATCAAGAAGGCGTACCGCCGTCTCGCCCGCGAACTGCACCCGGACGTTAACCCGGATCCGGAGACCCAGGAGCGGTTCAAGGAGATAGGGCTGGCCTACGAGGTCCTGTCCGATGCGCAGAAGCGGCAGATCTACGACCTCGGCGGCGACCCGACCCGGGCCTCGGCGGGAGCCGGCGCGCCGGGCGGCGGCTTCGGCGCGGGCTTCGCGTTCAGCGACATCATGGACGCGTTCTTCGGCGGCGGCGTCTCGCGCGGCCCGCGCTCGCGGGTGCGCCGCGGCCAGGACGCGCTGATCAGGGTCGAGATCAACCTGACCGAGGCCGCCTTCGGCGCGCAACGGGACATCCAGGTGGACACCGCCGTGGTCTGCCCGACCTGCCACGGCGACGGCGCGGCGCCCGGGACCTCGCCGGTCACCTGCGACATGTGCCGCGGCCGCGGCGAGGTCTCGCAGGTGACCCGCTCGTTCCTCGGCCAGGTCATGACGTCCCGGCCGTGCCCGCAGTGCCAGGGCTACGGCACGGTCGTGCCCACGCCGTGCGTCGAGTGTGCGGGCGATGGCCGGGTACGCACCCGCCGGACCCTGACCGTGAAGATCCCGCCGGGCGTGGACAACGGCACTCGCATCCAGCTGGCCGGCGAGGGCGAAGTCGGACCGGGCGCCGGTCCGGCAGGCGACCTCTACATCGAGATCGTCGAGGAGCCGCACCAGATCTTCCAGCGCCGCGGCGACGACCTGCACTGCACGGTCACCTTGCCGATGACCGCGGCTTCCCTGGGCACCAAGATCCCACTGGAGACGCTGGACGGCTCGGTGGACCTGGACATCCGGCCGGGCACCCAGTCCGGCCAGGCGATCAACCTGCGCGGCCGGGGCATCCAGCACCTGCGCGGCACCAGCCGGGGCGACCTGGTGGTGCACGTGGAGGTGCAGACCCCGAAGAACCTCGACCCGGAGCAGGAGGAGCTGATGCGCAAGCTGGCCCGGCTGCGTGGCGAGGAACGGCCCTCCGGCACCTTCGCCCCGGGCAAGCAGGGTCTGTTCTCCCGGATCAAGGACGCGATCAACAACGGGTGAGAAGGCTCAAATACGCGTAAATCGTAAATCGCCTGAACTCATCCGAAAATACCCCGAAAACAACTCAGTATGACTTCGGTACCGGTGTTCCACGTCGGCACGGATAAGTTGTCGGGCGCCACGATCCGGCTCGACGGTCCCGAGGGCCGACATGCCGCCCTGGTGCGCAGACTGCGCCCCGGCGAGCGCGTCGACCTCACGGACGGCGCCGGGCGGCTCGCCGAATGCGTCGTGCGTGCCTCTGGCAGCTCCGGCGATCCAGCGCTCGAACTGGATGTACTCGGGCATCGGACGCTGCCGCGGCCCGAGCCGCGCATCACCGTGGTCCAGGCGCTGGCGAAGGGGGATCGCGGCGAGACGGCCGTCGAGACGATGACCGAGATCGGCGTGGACGTGATCGTTCCCTGGTCGGCGTCCCGGTCGATCGTCCAATGGCGAGCCGACCGCGGCGAGAAGGCACTGGCCAAATGGCGCTCGACGGCCGCGGAGGCGAGCAAGCAGTCCCGGCGGGCCTGGTGGCCGGAGGTCACGCAGTCGGCGACGACGACCCACGTCGCGCAGCTGCTCGCCAAGGCGACCCTCGGCGTGGTCCTGCACGAAGAGGGCGAGCTGTCGCTGGCCGATCTGACGGCAGCGCATTCGAAGGACTGGACGGGTGACATCGTTCTGATCGTCGGACCGGAAGGCGGCATTTCCCCCGAGGAGTTGCGGGTCTTCGCCGACGCGGGCGGCGCCTCGTACCGCATGGGCCCGACGGTCCTGCGCACGTCTACCGCTGGAACCGCTGCCGCTGCCGTGCTGCTGGCCCGCTCCGGCCGCTGGGCGGCCAGCAACTAGCGGTAGTCGGATCGGCTGCCGGTTGGAACAGCTGCCGGTTGGATCAGTAGCTGGTCGGGATAGTGGCTGCTCGGACCAGTCGCTAGCGGCAGACCTTGGTGGTGAACGTGTCGGTCTCGGTGTCGGGGTAGAAGACGTGTGCCAGGCCCTCGGTGCAAGCTCCAGCCGGGACTGTGACGGGAGAGGACCAGAAGTCCGGTCCGCCCGCGCCGCCCAGGAACGTGCGGGCGCCGTCAATCGCGTCGTGCGTGGCGTCGAACACTCCCATGCCGAGGTCGTAGTGGACCCTGAGCCGACGGAATTGGAGCCATGGGAACGCGTATCCGTAGACCGCGCGGCAACCGGGTGAATAGAACTGTTTGACCGAGAAGGCGATGATGCCGTGCCAGCGTGCGTACGACGTACCACCGATTTGGCGTACGTCGGCGCACGGGACGGGCTGCACGTGAGCGCTCGTCGACGTTGCCGCGGGATCGGAAGATGGCGGCGCGGACGTCGACGAATGCGTGGTGACCGCGCTCGGTTTGGAAGCCGTGGAACCCGGGTCGGTGCTCGGGTTGGCCATCGCGGTCGGCACTGCGGCGAGCGCGGCGGTGAGGACTGCGGTGGCGATGACGTGTGTGGCGAGACGGTCCATGGTGCTTTCCCTGTGGTGCGGGGGATCGGGTAGGTACCCGTTGTGATCGCCGGCATCTGAGCCGTGATCAACACAGTGTGGCGATCCGGAACGGTACACAGTGGAAGACCATCGAGAACGCCTAGGATCGGTCCGACTGAACGGAAAGGACTCGTTCGTGCGAACCAAGATCACCGAATCGAGGGAATCCGAGTCCTCCGACACAACCCCGGAGAGCGGTATGACAAGCATTGGATCAGCCTTCGACGAGAGCTGCCTCTTCTGCCGGATCGTCGCCGGCCAGATCCCCGCGACGGTGGTCCGTGACAGCGAGGAGTTCCTCACCTTCCGCGACATCAACCCGCAGGCGCCCACGCACGTCCTGGTGATCCCGAAGGCTCACGGCTACCGCGACGTGGGTGAGTTGGCCGCCAAGAATCCGGAGCTGGCCGGACGACTGCTCGCCGAGGCCGCCGAGGTGGCGCGGGACGAAGGGCTCACCGACCACGCAGACATCTCCGGCTACCGCCTCGTCTTCAACACCGACGACGCCGCCGGGCAGACCGTCTACCACGTCCACCTGCACGTCCTCGGCGGCGACGCGCTCGGTCACTTCGGTTCTGCCGAACATTGAGCGCAGTGGTTCTGCCGAAGCAGTTGGGCGCAGTGGTTCTGCCGAACGTTGAGCATGGCTGAGGGGACAGTGGCTCTGCCGAAGCAGCTGGGCACAGTGGCTCTGGCAAACGTTGAGCACAGCTGCGCATGGTGGCTCTGCCGGCCCTTGGACACAGCGGCTCTGCACCGCACTGAGCACGGCGCCTCGGCGCCTCACCGAGCCGGCGGCCGATCCGTGACCGGGCTCGGTGGACCAGCGTCCTGGCCGTTGAAATAATTCTCCGTGGTCGAGATGTTTTTGCTCGTTACCATGGATACCGTCCACTCCGGCACCGATTGAAGGAATGATCGAAAGGCCCCCGCGGCCAGCCCATGACTGAGCAGCCAAACAGGTCCCGTAACGCCTCCTCCTCCCGCGCCCGGACCCGCAAGGGCGCGGCCGCCCCTCCGGCGTCCGCCACCCCGAACGCGAACGGCCCGGAGGCCGAGCCGGTCGCACAGGCGAAGATCATCATCCCGGCGGCGCATCCCATGGTCGCGGTCCTCGGCACCGGTGACAGCATCCTCCGGGTCATCGAGGAGCACCTGCCGGGCGTCGACTTCCACGCCCGCGGCAACGAGATCACCGCATCCGGTCCGCGCGAGGAAGTGGAACTCGTCGAGCAGTTGTTCACCGAGATGCTTCTGGTGCTGCGCACCGGTGCGCCACTGACCGAGGACGCGGTACAACGGTCGATCGGCATCCTGCGCGCCGCCAGGACGGGAGAGCCCGGCGAGCGTCCGGCTGAGGTGCTGACTCAGAACATCCTGTCCAACCGGGGTCGCACCATTCGGCCTAAGACGCTCAACCAGAAGCGTTACGTCGATGCCATCGACAAGCACACGATCGTCTTCGGCATCGGCCCGGCGGGCACCGGCAAGACCTACCTGGCGATGGCCAAGGCCGTACAGGCGCTCCAGGCCAAGGAAGTCAACCGGATCATCCTGACCCGGCCGGCCGTCGAGGCGGGCGAACGGCTCGGTTTCCTGCCCGGCACGCTCTACGAGAAGATCGACCCGTACCTGCGCCCGCTCTACGACGCGCTGCACGACATGATCGACCCCGAGTCCATCCCGCGGCTGATGGCCGCCGGAACGATCGAAGTCGCTCCCTTGGCCTACATGCGTGGCCGAGCGCAGCCGGTCTTCACCAAGGTGCTCACCCCGGACGGCTTCTGCCCCATCGGACAGTTGCGAGTCGGTGACCTGGTGATCGGTTCGAACGGCGAGCCCACGCCGGTCCTGGGCGTGTACCCCCAGGGAGTAAAGGACATCTATCGCGTCACGGCCCAGGACGGTGCCTCGACGCTGTGCTGCGGCGAGCATCTGTGGACCGTTCGCACCGCGTCGGACAAGCGACGTGACCGGCCCTGGCGTGTGCTTGAGACCCAGGAGATGATCGGCAACCTCCGCGCGGCCCATGCCAGGCGCTACGAACTGCCGTTGCTGACCAGCCCGGTGTGTTTGCCACATTCGCCGGTGCCGATGGATCCGTACGCGCTCGGCCTGCTCCTCGGCGACGAGTGCGTCACTGACGCGACGACGCCCTCGTTCGCGAATGCGGACACCGAACTTGCGACGGCTCTCGAAGCCGCATTGCCCGGCATGCGGGTACGGTACGGGGGAGGCGTGGACTACGCGCTCAACCGGGTGACGGCGAAGGGCGACCTCGTCACGCTGGAGAACCCTGCTACGCGGACCATGCGCGCGCTTGGCCTGCTGGGCATGGGATCGCGCGGGAAGTTCATCCCGGAGGATTATCTTCACAACAGCGCCGACGTCAGACTCGCGGTGTTGCAGGGACTCCTTGACTCGGATGGCGGTCCGGTCGCTCAGACCGGCCGGAACTGCCGGATCCAGTACACGACTACGTCCGATGTCCTGCGCGAGAACGTCATCGAACTTGTGCGCTCCTTGGGCGGCGTCGCCTATTCGCATCGGCGGTCGGCGCTGGGCCGCACGCCCGGCATGGCCAACGGGCGGCCCGTGGCGTATCGGCACGACGCCCATGTGATCGAGATCAGGCTGCCCGAGAGCGTGGAGCCCTTCCGTCTTTCGCACAAGCGCGACAAATACCGTGCCTTGGGCGGCGGGCGTCCGATGCGCTTCGTCGACAGCATCGAGCCGATGGGTCGCGAAGAGACCGTGTGCATCCAAGTCGCGGCAGCCGACTCCCTCTATGTCACTGAGGACTATCTGCTGACGCACAACACGTTGAATGATGCTTTCATCATCCTGGACGAGGCGCAGAACACCTCGGCCGAACAGATGAAGATGTTCCTGACCCGCCTCGGCTTCGGCTCCAAGGTGGTGGTCACCGGCGACGTCACGCAGGTGGACCTGCCTGGCGGCACCGAGTCCGGTCTGCGCGTGGTGCAGCACATCCTCGACGGCGTCGACGACATCCACTTCTCCCGGCTGACCAGCGCCGACGTGGTGCGTCACCGGCTGGTCGGCGAGATCGTGGACGCCTACGGGCGCTACGACGCGGCCCGGCAGGAGCGTGAGCAGGACCGTTTCACGCCGATGAACCGGGCGCAGCGGCGCGCAGCACCGCGGGCTCGCGCGGTGGGATGATTCCCGCCATGTCGATCGATATCAACAACGAGTCCGGCGTAGCCGTGGACGAGGCGGCCATCGTCACGCTCGCCCGGCACGTCCTCGACCAGATGGGGATCCACCCGCTGGCCGAGCTGTCTATCCTCCTGGTCGACACTGCGGCGATGGAGCAGTTGCACATCCAGTGGATGGATGAGCCGGGCCCGACCGACGTGCTGTCGTTCCCGATGGACGAACTGCGCCCCTCGCGCGCCGAGGACGACAACGAGCCGACCCCCGGGCTGCTCGGGGACGTGGTGCTGTGCCCCGAGGTGGCCGCGAAACAGGGTGAGGCGGCGGGGCACTCGATGGCCGACGAGCTGCACCTGCTCACCACGCACGGCATCCTGCACCTGCTCGGCTACGACCACGCCGAGCCCGAGGAGAAGGCCGAGATGTTCGGCCTCCAGCAGGAGCTGCTGGAGCGCTGGCACAGACACGCCTCCGACGAGCGACCAGGACGCTGAGCCGTGACCGCGACGATAGTGTGGCTGCTGGTCGGCGCGGTGCTGTCGGTACTGGTCGCCGGGCTTGCCGCCGGGGTCGAAGCCGCGTTGGCCCGGATCTCTCGGGTGGCGGCCGCCGAACTGCTCGAACGTGGTGCGCCGGGTGCGGCGCGGCTGGTGCGGCTGACCGCGGACCCGGCCCGCTACGTCAATCTGGTGCTGCTGATCCGGGTCGTCGGCGAGATGGCCGCCGCGGTGATGGTGACCATGGTCTGCGCCCATCGCTGGGGCCTGACGTTCGGTACCGGCGCGCTGTCGGTGGCGATCATGGCGGTGGTCTCCTACGTCGCGATCGGCGTGTCGCCGCGCACGCTCGGCCGCCAGCACGCCCCGCGCATCGCCGCCGCCGGCGCCGCCGTGCTGATCCCGCTCGGCCGGATCCTCGGCCCGCTGCCGCGCGCGCTGATCGTCGTCGGCAACGCGCTGACTCCTGGCAAGGGCTTTCGCGAGGGACCGTTCGCGACCGAGGCCGAGCTGCGCGCGCTGGTGGACATCGCCGAGCAGAACAGCGAGATCGAGGCCACCGAGCGCCGGATGGTGCACTCCGTCTTCGAACTCGGCGACACGCTGGTCAAGGAGGTCATGGTCCCGCGCACCGACATGTTGTTCATCGAGCGCGGCAAGACCCTGCGGCAGGCGCTGAGCCTGGCGCTGCGCAGCGGCTTCTCGCGCATCCCGGTGACCGGCCGCAACGCGGACGACGTGATCGGCATCGTCTATCTCAAGGACCTTGCCCGATGGATGCACGAGGGCAACGGTGGCGGCGGCAGCAGTGGCACTGGTGGCAGTGGGGGTGGTGAAGGCGGCGAACAGGGCGACGCGCTCGCGGAGCCGGTCGAGTCCGTGATGCGCCCGGCCACGTACGTCCCGGACTCCAAGCACGCCGACGAGTTGCTGCGTGACATGCAGGCGCAGCGCATCCACCTCGCGATCGTCATCGACGAGTACGGCGGCACCGCGGGCCTGGTCACCATCGAGGACATCCTGGAGGAAATCGTCGGCGAGATCACCGACGAGTACGACCAGAGCCGCCCCGAGGTGGAGTGGCTCGGCGAGCCCGGCGACCTGGCCAGCGGCGCGCGCGTCTCCGCCCGGCTGGGCCTCGACGAGCTCGGCGAGTTGTTCCACCGCGACCTTGAGGACGAGGACGTCGAGACGGTCGGCGGCTTGCTCGGCAAGCGGCTCGGCAAGGTCCCGATCCCCGGCGCCACGGTGCGCGTCGACGGACTGACCATCATCGCGGAGTCCACCGAGGGCCGTCGCCGCCGGATCGGTACCGTGCTGGTGCGTCCGGTCGCGGACGAGGACGAGGGCCAGGACACAGGTGGAGACGATCTGGAGGGGTACGCGAACGGCGGGCATGAGTCCGGCGCCTCCGGCGCGAACAGCCCTGGGCCGAACAGCCCTGGATCAAGTGGCGCCGGATCAAATGGCCCTGGATCGAGTGGCCCTGGGTTGAGTGTCACTGGGTCGAGTGTCACTGGGCTGAACGGCGCCGGGTCGAAGAACCCCGATTCGCGCGGCTCGCGTGGTGCCGACGCGAAGTCCGCCGAGCGTGTCCGCAACGGCTCACGTGCCGTCGACGACTTCGATCCCCTCGACTCCGATGACTGATCCGATGACTGATCCGAACGAATGAATCCGACGTCTCACGCAAGGACCCGATGACTACCGAGACCACCGAGCTCGATCCCGAAGACGCGAAGATCATCACCCTCGCCCGCTCGTCGCGCGCACGCTTCGGCGCCGCCGAGGGTGCTGCCGTCCGGGATGCCACTGGCCGCACGTACGCTGCGGTGACCGTGACGCTGCCTTCGCTGGCGCTGTCGGCGCTCGAACTCGCCGTCGCGATGGCGGTCTCGTCGGGCGCGGATAGGCTCGAAGCCGCCGCTGTCGTCTCCGAGGCGACCGAACTCACCGACGCCGCTCTCGCGCCTGCGCTGGACCTCAAGGTCGGCGCGGTTTTCCTCGCCGCGCCTGACGGCACGGTGGTCGCGCGCCGGTAACAGGGGCGTTTGACGGCTTCTGGCGAGCGCGCCGCAGGTTTTCGACAGTTCTGCACGAAAGTGCGCTCTGGCGTGCCGCCACCCGCCATCGGACATGACGGTGCCGTACGGTGACAAGGTGAGTGGTGACGGTTCTGACCGGTTTTACGGCGCGGCGGGGCGGCCTGAGTACGAACCTCCACAGGCCTTTGACACCTCCGCCGGTGATTCCCTGCCTCCGAGCACATCGATGTACGGCCGCGGCTCGAAGACCGCCAAGCCGCCCAGACAGCCGAGATCCGAACGCGTCGGCGGTGGCGCCGGTGGCCGGCGGCGGTGGCTGCGAATCACCCTGATCAGCCTGCTCGCCCTGGTGGTGCTGTTCGTCGCCGCGTTCGCCGGTACGTGGCTGTGGGCCTCGTCGAAGATCACCAAGGTCGCCGCGCTGTCCGACTACTCCGGGCGCCCGGCCCAGGGCGCCGGGACCAACTGGCTGGTCGTCGGCTCGGACAGCCGGTCCAATATGACGGCGGCTCAGAAGGACCAGTACCACACCGGATCGGACCAGGGGCAGCGCACCGACACCATACTGTTGCTGCACTACGGGGCGAGCGGCCCGGACCTTATCTCGATCCCGCGTGACTCCTACGTCACGATCCCCGCGTACACCGACTCCTCCGGCAAGTCGCACTCGGCGAGCAAGAACAAGATCAACGCAGCCTACGACCTCGGCGGCGCGCCGCTGCTGACCAAGACGGTGGAGATGGCCACCGGCGTGCGTGTCGACCACTACATGGAGATCGGCTTCCTCGGCGTGGTGAACGTGGTGGACTCGGTCGGCGGCGTGCATCTCTGCCTCGACACGCCGGTCAGGGACAGCCACTCGGGGGCGAACCTGTCGGCCGGCTGCCAGACCCTTGACGGCCAGCAGTCGCTGGCGCTGATCCGCACGCGCTACTCGCTTGCCAACTCCGACATCAGCCGGATGGCGAACCAGCAGAAGTTCGTCTCGGCACTCGCCAAGGCGGCGCTGCGGCCCGGAGTCGAGTACAACCCGTTCACGCTCTACCCGTTCCTGAGCGCCACGCTCAACTCGATCGCCGTGGACAACGGCACCGGGCTGTCCGACCTGGTCGGCATGTCCTCGCACGCGCGGGGGATCACCGGCAACGGCGGCACCACCGGCACCGTGCCGATCGCGAACGAGGGCTACCAGGTCTCCGGCATCGGTTCGGCGGTGCTGTGGGACTCGGCAAAGGCGAGCAGGCTCTTCGACGCCGTCAACCAGGACAAGGCCATCCCGTCCGGTCTGCTCAACACCATCGGCTGACCGGCCCGTACCCGGCCGCGTACCTGCTGACATGCATCCGCGCTGACGCGCCGTGTCCGACGGCCCGTCAGCCCCGGATCGCAGACACCAGCGACAGCGCCGCCAGAACGAGCATGATGAGCGCCGCGGCCCTGGTGATCAGCTTGAGCGGGATGTAGCGCAGCAGTGTCTGCCCGCCGACGATCGCGAGTGCCGCCACCGCCCACAGCGCCGCCAGCGAGCCCACGCCGACCGAGAGCCAGTCGTACTTGGCGGCGAGGTTCGCCGTCACGATCTGGGTCAGATCGCCGAATTCCGCGACGGTGATGACGGTGAAGCTGGTGAGCACGGCACGCCACGGGCTGTTGCCCGCACGTGCCGCCTCCACGGGCTCCTCGGCCTCGGCCTCTTCATCTTCGTCGCCGTGCCGGAAGATCAGAACCGCGCCGAGCAGGAACAGCGCGGAGACGATCGCCTCAAGCGTGCGGTGCGGGAGCAGGGCGAGCAGCGTGCCCGCCGCCAGCGCGATCACGACCTGTACCGCGAATCCGGCGGCCGCCCCGGTGAACACGTACCAGGGCCGGTACTTGGTGGAGAGGACCAGGCTGGCCAGCGCCGTCTTGTCGGGCAGCTCCGCGATGAAGACGACGCCGAACGTCGTCGCACTGACGGCAGCGTTCACCGTTCGCCCCTTTCCGCGCTCCGGGCATGGTCGCTGACGCTGCCGCGCTGTACATCACCGGTCTACCGCCTCGGAACCTGCCTCCGACCTCCGGCGGGCCCGTCTGGGTCCACCGATGTGTCTGCCGAGGTTCCTGGCACGGCTGCCGTGGCTTCTACCAGCCTTGATCCGCCTACCAGTTTAATCGCTCAATCGCCGTAAAACGCCCGCTTCAGCGCGATCATGCCGATGACCGCGAGTGTCACCACGACGCCGACGACGACGGCGATCGGGAAGGGTGCGTGCTCCTGCGCGGCGAGGATGACGGTGATCACTCCGATGCCTGTTGCGGGCAGCACGGTCGAGCGCGAGAGGACACGCGGGCGCGGGCGTTTGACGTCGTTCGCGGTGGGCTTGGTCGCCATGCGCCGAGCGTAGGGCAGCGGCCTGAAGACAGAAAGACCACTGCCGGAAAGTCCGCTGAAGGAGAGCCTTTGCACCTGGCACGGGATTGTCACGGGCTTGTCGCGGGGTGACGGCGCGTAGATCATCCCGAAAATGACCATCGCCGCATCGGTGCGGCGATGCGGCGATGTCTATTCAATTCAGCACTCCGGTCCAGTCCGGTTCAGGGGCCGGATGGTCCGGGGCCTGGGCTCCTGGGCGCGCTGTGCGCGGCCCCCGGAGTCCACCCTCAATCACGAGAGTGGCCCAGATCACTGGATTTGTCAACTCGCACAACAAAACTTCTGGCGCTCTTCTTCATCCGCAGCTCAGCCGGACGTCTTGGTTTCCCTTGGCCGCATAGGCTACGGTAGCGTAACTTACGCAGCAGTAGGGTATGCCCGCGTAGGCCCCGACCAGCACCTTTCGAGCCACTCCACGGAGGAACCAGCCGTGCCGCAGTCCACCGACGCCGGTCTCACCCTCGACCGGACGCAGGAGCTTGCGCTGCTGCGCGAGCTCGAACCCGTGGTCGAGGCGAATCTCAACCGCCATCTCGCCGTGGCGAAGGAGTGGTTCCCGCACGCGTACGTGCCGTGGAGCGCTGGCGAGGACTTCGACGGCCCGCTCGGCGGGCGGGCCTGGGAGCCCGAGCAGTCGAAACTGGACGAGACCGCGCGTACCTCGCTGATCCTCAACCTGCTGACCGAGGACAACCTGCCGAGCTATCACCACGAGATCGCGCTCATGTTCGGCTGCGACGGCGCGTGGGGCACGTGGGTCCACCGCTGGACTGCGGAGGAGGGCAGGCACGGCGCGGCCATCCGCGATTACCTGTTGACTACCCGCGCCGTGGACCCGATCGCGCTTGAGCGTGCCCGGATGACGCACATGTCCGTCGGCTACAACTCGCCGTTCGGGCATCGCGTCGTCAATTCGGTGGCGTACGTCACGTTCCAGGAACTGGCGACCCGCATCTCGCACCGCAACACCGGCAGCTACAGCGGCGAACCGCTCTGCGACCAGCTGCTCGCGAAGATCGCCAACGACGAGAACCTGCACATGGTCTTCTACCGCAACCTGCTCGCCGCCGCCTTCGACCTGGCCCCCGACGCGACCATGACCGCCGTCCTTGACGTGGTCAAGCGCTTCCAGATGCCGGGCTCCACGGTGGAGAACTACACCCGCAAGTCGGTCCGGATCGCCATGGCCGGGATTTACAACCTCCGAATCCACCGCGACGAGGTCCTGATGCCGGTGCTGCGCCAAGTGAAGGTCCTGGAACGTGCCGACCTCGGCCCCGCAGGCGAGCAGGCCCGCGAAGAACTCGCCACGCTGCTCGACTCGCTGGACACCGCTGCCCACCGCTTCGAGGAGAAGCGCGACGCGCACCTGGCCCGCCAGGCCAGTCGCGGCGTGGGAGTGTGACGACAGCCACGCGTGCCTGCGGCTATTGTGGAGACATGTCGCTCCTGCGTGAGGAAGTCCATCAGGCAGTCGACCAGCTTCCCGAGGATGAGCTGGCCGGGATACTGGCCATCGTGCGTGGCTATAACACTGGGAATGATCCTGTGCAGCGCTGGCCGTTGCCCTCGTGGGTCGGCATGGTCGACAGCGGCGACCCGGACTTCTCCGAGCACTCGGAGGAGTATCTGCGCGCCCACTTTCGCGATATCGACCCGCAGTGATTCTCTGGGACACCGGCCCGCTGCTCGCCGCGTTCGACCGCGCTGACCGCCACCACGCCGCCAGCGCGGATCTGATTAGCCACACTCCACCGCCACTCCTGGTGCCTGCTCCGGTGCTCACCGAGGTGTGCTACTTCTTGCAGGAGCGTGTAGGTTCAGCCGCCGAGGCGGCGTTCCTGCGCTCCGCTGCCGCACGCGAGATCCTGCTGCTGCACCCGGAACCGGCCGACCTCGATCGCGCCGCTGACTTGGTCGATCAGTACGCTAGCTTCCCGCTCGGCGCTGTGGACGCCTGTGTACTGGCCATGGCCGAACGCCTGAAAATCACTCGGATCGCCAGTGTCGATCACCGGCACTTTTACGCAGTCAAGCTGCGCCACTGCGATGGGCTGGAGTTGTTGCCGTAACGGCGTCTTGGCGTCCCGCGGAGTGGTGGCAGCCGCGATCGACCGGGACGTGAATCGCGGTGTGCGTGGGCGGG
>NZ_DASYZI010000380.1:0-2899 GCF_035946395.1 Actinocrinis sp. | reverse complement strand
TGGCCGTCCGGTTCGCGCACTCGGTCGCTCACCTCTACCCCGACGGCAACCTCTATGTCGACCTGCGCGGCTTCGACGTGAGCCAGCCGCCGCTGCCCGCGACGACGGCGCTGGGCCGCTTCCTGCGTGCGCTCGGCGCCGATCCCGGCCGCTTCGACGCCGACGCTGACGAGCTGGCCGGCGCCTATCGCAGCGTGCTGTCCAACCGTCGCATGCTGATCGTGCTGGACAACGCCGCGTCCGCGAGCCAGGTAAGGGCCCTGCTGCCGGGGACGGCGGGCTGCTTCGTCGTGGTCACCAGTCGCCGTCATCTGCGGGGGCTGGTCGCCCGGGACGGCGCGCGACGGATCACCCTCGGCACGCTCGACCGGCGGGCCGCGATCGATCTGCTGGTCCGGACCTGCGGCCTGGAAGCCGGACACGACGCCGAGCCACTCGGCGAGCTGGCCCAGCTGTGCGGCGGCCTGCCGCTGGCGCTGCGCATCGCGGCCGAGCGGGTCGAGGACCACGCCGCGCTCCTCGACCTGATCAAGGCCCTCGACAGCGGACAAGCCACGCTCGACCTGCTGGCCACCGACGACGCCGACACCGGCGTGCGCGCCGTGTTCTCCTGGACGTACCGGACCCTGGATCCGGCGGCCGCGCGCCTGTTCCGGCTGGTGAGCGTACATCCCGGCCGCGACTTCTCGCTCGCCGCGGCGGCCGCGCTCGCCGGACGGCCGATCGAGGCGACACGCCGGCTGATGGATCGGCTGGTGGACTGCCACCTGATCGAGCTGGCCGCGGGACCGGACCGGTTCCGCTTCCATGACCTGCTGCGCATCTACGCCACCGAGTTGTGCGTCGCGCAGGACGACGTCCTGGCGGCGGCTGCGCGGCTGGTCGCCTGGTACCTGGCCACCGCCGTCGAGGCCGACCTTCTGCTGTCCCCGCAGCGTTTCCGCGCTTCGCTGGACGCGAGCACGACCGCCGCCGAGCCCGGACTGGCAGACTACGACGACGCGGTGCGCTGGTGCGACGCCGAGTGCGACAACCTGGTCCCCGTCACGGCACTCGCGACCAGCGTCGGTGACGACGCGGCCGCGTGGCGCCTGGCCTGGGCCCTCGCCGGCTACTTCGACCTGCGCCGCTCCTGGGAGCAATGGCTCGGCACGCACCGGATCGGCCTGGACGCGGCGCGCCGCTGCGGCGACGAACACGGCGAGGCGGCGATCCTCACCAGCCTCGGCTCGGCCTACTACTATCCGCGTCGCTTCCACGAGGCGGACGAGTATTACCGGCGCGCGCAGCGGCTGTGGCGTGAGCTGGGCGAACGCCGCGGAGAAGCCGCGATCCTCAACGCGATGGGCAACCTGAGCCTGGAAACCCGTCACCTGGACGCCGCGGTGCTGCGCTACGACGAAGCGCTCGACGTGTATCGCGCCATCGGTGACCGGCGAGGCGAGGGCGTCGTCCTGAACAACCTGGCCGAGACCTACTGCGAAATGGGACGCTTCACCGACGTACTCGTGATCGCACCGACCGCGGTGGCGCTCAGCCGCGCCGCGGGCAACCAACGCGGCGAGGCGATGGCCCTGTGCCACCTGGGCCGCGCCGTCGCGGCGACCTCCACGTTCGCGCAGGCCTGGACGCACTTCCGGCAGGCCATCGAGGTCGGCGAGCGGTCCGCCGACCAGCACACTCAGGCGTGGGCGCTGGATTACCTCGGACGCGCGGCGCTGAGCCACGGCGATCCGGCCGAGGCGGCGCGCTGCTGGTACGCCTCGGCGGCCCTGTTCGACGAGATCCGGGACGTCTACCAGGCGGCCGAGTTGCGCGCGAGGCTGGCCGGGCTGGCCATGGCGCGGCTGTGACGATTCACAACACCGGGGTGCGCGGCGACGTACGTCGCGTATAGTGCCCTCGTGGTTGCGTAGAGCAAGTAGCGGACGGGAGGAGCGAGACGTGACGGATACGGCGAGGCCCGAGTGGGCTCCGACCACGATCGACCTCAACGTGCCGAGCGCGGCGCGCGTGTGGGACTACTTTCTTGGTGGATCGCACAACTTCGCGGTCGACCGGCGGGTCGCCGACGCCGCGATAGCGATGAAGCCGGACATGCCGGAGCTGGCCCGGTCGGTGCGGATCTTCCTGCGCCGGGCCGCCGAGGAGATCGCGCAGGCCGGCGTGAAACAGTTCCTTGACATCGGGTCCGGCATCCCGACCGTGGGCGCGGTGCACGAGGTGGCTCGCGCGGTGCACCGTGACGCGACGGTGGTCTACGTGGATCACGACCCTGTCGCAGTGGCGCACAGCCAGGCCATGCTGCGCGACGACCCGCACGCTTTCGCGGTACGCGGCGACCTGCGCGCGCCCAAGGACATCCTCACCGACGAGCAGGTGCGTGCCGTGCTCGACTTCGACCAGCCGATCGGGCTGCTGCTGTGCGGCGTGCTCCACTTCGTCCCCGACGAATACGACCCCCCGGACATCATCAGCACACTGCGCGGCGCGCTCGCGCCGGGCAGCTTCATGGCGGTCCAGCACGCCACCAACGACGCGCAACCGGCCGAGACCATCGCGATGCTGGAGATGTGGAACGCGAATTCGCCGGAGCCGATGTACTGGCGCTCCCGGCAGGAGATCAGCGGCATGTTCAACGGCTTCGACCTCATGCAGCCCGGTGTGGTGTTCCTGCCACTGTGGCGGCCGGGTCCGCGGGAGCACGACGAGCCGCACCCCGAGCGTTTCGCCTCGTACGCCGCGGTCGGCCGCAAGAGCTAGGGGGTGTTTGAGAAGTCGGGTCGGTTCAGGGCGCGGCGCATGGCGCGTGCGATCGCAAGGCGGAGGTTCGCCTCCAGACTGGTTGTCTGGGGGCGAACCGACAACGCGGCGAGCGTGCGTGACAGGCGCCGCGACC
>NZ_DASYZI010000379.1:0-15652 GCF_035946395.1 Actinocrinis sp. | reverse complement strand
CCCGCTGCCCGCCGAGGTGATCGGCACGATCCTCGGGGTCGCCGAGGCGGACCGGCGCCGCTTCCCCGACCTGGTGCGCACCTTCGACGCCGTGCTCGAACTGGGCCAGCCGGACTTCCGCGACCTGCTCGCGGCCGACCGAGCGGCGGCCGAGCTGACCGCCTTCTTCACGGCCCTGCTCGCCGACCGGAGGGAGCAGGCGCACGACGATCTGGTCTCCGCGCTGGCGCAGGCCCTGGCCGAGAGCAAGGGCGAGGACGGGAACGAGGACGAGGCGTCGGCCGAGGCCGCCGACGAGCTGATCGCGAACCTGATCGTCTTCTTCAACGCGGGGTTCCGCACCACGGCCAACCTCATCGGGAACGGCCTGCTCCTGTTGCTGGCCCATTCGGAAGCCGCCGAGGCGCTTCGCGCCGATCCCTCGCTCGCGCCGGCGTACGTGGAGGAGATCGTACGGGTCGAGCCGCCGGTCCACTTCGCGGTCCGCTACGCGGCCGAGGACACCGAGGTCGCCGGCGTCCCGGTGCCGGCGGGCCGCACCGTGCTCGTCCTGACGGCGGCGGCCAACCGCGACCCGGAGCGTTTCCCGGATCCGGACCGCTTCGACCCGACCCGCGGCGACGATCAGCACTATGCCTTCAGCGCCGGCCCGCATTACTGTCTCGGCGCGATGCTCGGGCGCACCGAGGGCCGGATCATCCTGCCCCGGCTGCTTCAGCGCTTCCCCGATCTGGCGCTGGCCGCCGAGCCTGAGCCGCTGCACAACCTGATGCTGCGCGGCCCGGTACATCTGCCGGTGCGGCTGCGCGGCTGAGCTGCCCGGCGGTGCGGGGTCAGGGCCGTTCGGACCCGGCCGGGATCAGGCCGCCAGCCGCTCCAGGCGTTCGGCTGCCGTCTCGGCGCCGCCGGCCGCGGTGAATGAGGCGGCGATGCGCTCGGCGGCGGCCCGGTATGCCGGATCGTCGAGCAGGGCTTCGAGTGCTGCGGTGAACTGTGCGGCGCTGGTGCGGTCGAAGTGCCGGTGTTGTCCCGCGCCGGCGGCGGCGACCTGTCTGGCCACGATCGGGTGGTCGTATTTGATCGGTGCCACGATCAGCGGGATGCCGTTGAGCAGCGCCTCGCAGCTGGTGCTCATCCCGCCGTGGCAGATCATGGCGTCCACTCGGGGCAGCAACTCGGGGACCGGCGTGCGGGGGGCGATCAGCACGTGCGGCGGCGGGTCGGGGACCAGTGCGGCCGGCGCGTTGACCACCGCCTGTACCCGGCCGGACAGCGGTTCGAGCGCCCGGACCACCCGGGCGAAGAAGTCCCGGCCCAGGTCGGTGGCCACGGTGCCGATGGTGACCAGCACCAGTCGGCGATCCCGGTCCAGCGCCGCCCAGGGGAAGTCCGGCACGTCCGGGCGCGGGCCGAGCGCCGGGCCGACCGGCGCGAGGTGTGCGGGCGGGTCATGGCGACCGGTCAGCGCGGGCGTGGTGAAGTCGATCACCAGGTGGGGCGAGAAGCGCGGGTCGTGCTCCGGCGCGGTGCCGAGCAGCGCCTCGCCCGCGGCCGCCACCCGGCCTTCGATCCACCGCTCCACCCGCTGCACGTTGCGAAACGGCCGAGCCTGCTCCATCTGGGTGGGCGCGAGGCTCGCCCACCGCAGCCCGCGCCGCTGCGCCACCAGGCCGCCGGCGATGGCGTGCTGATCGGCGACCACTATGTGCGGCCGATAAGTCTCAGCCGCGCTGTCCACCTGAGGCGCGATGTGCGCGCAGAACGGGACGACGAAGTCGTCCCACAGCGACTGGACGGCCCGCAACCCGCGGTCGCGCTGCCCGCGATACGGGCGCAGCCCGGTGCCGAAGACGATCGCATCCGGGCCCAGCAGCGGCCGGAAGTAGCGTTCGGAGCCGACCCAGGCCACCTCGTGCCCGCGCCGGGCCAGTACCCGGGAGACCGCCGCCGCCGGGTTCGCGTGCGCGGCCAACGGCGGGACGACGAACAGGAAGCGGCTCACGCCGGCCCGTCCAGTCCCGATTCGAGGCGCCGGCGGACGTCGACGAGGCCGGCCGGCGTGCCGATGTCGTGGTACTGGCCGGTGTCGAACGGCAGGCCGAACACTTGCAGTCCGGATCGCGCGGCCAGCAGGAACGCCTCGCTCAGCAGCCCCTCGCCGGCGTCGGCCGCCCCGGCCGCGCCCGCGCGGACGAACTCGCGCAGCAGTTCGCCGAACGCGGGCGACCAGGCCGCGATGCCCCACACGGTCGTGACCGGCGGCACCTGGGGCTTGTCGACGATGTCGACCACCCGGCCGGTGCCCGGGTCGAGCACGACCGGCGCGAAGGCTCGCGGATCGGCGACCGGGAACAGGCCCAGGCTCAGGTCCGCGTCGCGCTTCTCGTGAAAGGCCAGCAGCTTGGCGAAGCAGTCGTCCGGTGCGAGGAGGGTGTCCGGCATGCCCATGCACACGGTCCGGTCGCCGATGAAGGGGTGGGCTAGGTCGAGCGCGTGCGGCATGCCGAGCTGCTCCTCCTGGCACAGGTAGGCCACCTGCATGCCGCGCTGCCCGCCTGAGCCGAGATAGCGGAAGACCTCCCACTTGACCGGGGAGAGCACGACGAAGGCCGAGTGCACCCCGCCGCGCCGCATCGCGTCCAGGACGTGGTCGATCGCGGCCTTCGGCACCAGCTGCGCAGTGCCGCACTCCCCGCCCTCTCCGTCCGCCGCGACCGTCTCGTACCCGATCTGGATCAGTTCCTTGGCGGCCCGATACGGCCAAAGCCGCGAACCCCCACCCGCCGCTGGCACGATGCCCAGCGGTGCGACCACGAGGACCTCCCTGGCTACGGGCCGGGACTCCGTCGGCGGCAGCCTTCTGTTATCAGAGATCTGCCGGAGTGGCGGCGGTCCGCGCAGGCCCGCGGGGTGCTCCACTCTCTTATCAGCATTCTTCGTTCATGGTAGCCGGACCCGGCCCGGCCCGACAACGGCCCGCCGGTCAGTTGATCGTCAGGATCGAGGCGTCGCCGTACTCGGCCACGGCCACGGGGAAGGCGCCGCGCAGTCCCGCCGCGGCGGCCTGGATGTCGCCGAGGAACGGGACCGGCAGCAGGTCGACCGGATCGGGGGCGTCGTGCGAGGCCACCAGCATCAGCCGGTCGGCCTTCTTGCGGCCCTGGGTGACCAGGACCCACAGTTCCTCGGGCGGCAGGAAGCGCCACAGGTCGAGATTGACCAGGACGTCGAACCGGACGTTCCCGAGCGGCCGCAGCACGGACCCGAACAGGTGCCAGTTGGTCTCGGTCAACGGCGCCGCGTGGTCGAACGTGCGCGAGCCCTCGCCGAGGGCCAGCGCCCCCAGGCCGCGGCCGATCACCAGCGCGCTGTGCCGCGAGAGCTCGTCGAGGACCGGCGCGGGCAGCCGCGCCGGATCGCCGAGGCCGCCGCCGCGCAACACGCGGACCGCGTCTTCGCGCAACCGTATCTGACCCATGATGTAGCCGAAGGTGTTGAGACTGTGTATCGCCTCCACGTCGTATGTCGGATGCTTGCGAACGAAGTAGTGGATGTTGTCCATCGCCGCCAGCATCGTCGGTGTCCTGCGATAGTCCGACATGTGGTATGCCACGGCCTCAGCGTCCATCTCGAACACGTCCGGCGACTGGCCGTGGTGGTGGAAGACCCGGTAGAAGAACTCGGTGTCGTCGTAGCCCCACCGGGTCATCGTCTCGTCGAAGCCGCCCACCGCCTCGAAGGTTGCCCGGTCGATCGAGACGTGGTGGCCGTGCGCCAGCAGCCACGGCGCCCGCCGGAAGTCGGCTTCGAACTGCGGCAGCAGGTGGTACGGGTACCGCACGTCGGCGCGGTACTGGTCGACCATCGCGGGGGTGATCGGCCGACCGTGGCGCAGCGCGTCCTTTCCCGCCCAGTCCAGTTCGACCCGCTGGCCGCACAACACGCCGGGCCGACCCGCGCGGGCCGCGTGGAACTCCAGGTGCCGGGCCACCACGCCTGGGCTCGGGACGTTGTCGGCGTCGAGCACCAGCAGCCGCTCCGCCGCCCCCGCCGCCCGGGCGGCGGCGTTGCGGTTGGCGCTGCGGCCCCGGTTGGTCTCAAGGCGAACGCAGGACACGTTGATCCGCTCGGCGTGCTTGTCGACGACCGGGGCCAGCGGCGGGCTCGACCCGTCATCCCCGACGACGACCTCGAACCGGTCGGCAGGCACGGTCTGCCGCCCCAGCGCTTCGAGTACGAGGTCGAGCGTATCGCCGTTGTTATACGCCGGGATCACCACACTCAACCGAGGCGGAGCGCCGATGGCCATGCCGTTCTCCTCCAGTGGGGTCGGTGTCGCCCGGTCGTCGGTGGTGCCGGTGCACGGCCCGGAGCAAGACCAGTGCTCGTCGTCTGCGATATGCGAAAGTCGGATGTGGACTATCGCAGGACGCGGTCACGCCCGCGATAGTCTCCGAACACTGACAACCCGTCAACCGGTCACTCGTCAGCGGTCCAGGCAGCGGTATCACGGCTCTTCGAGCTTAACCGTGGCCTTGTGTGCGGCTGTAGGCTCGTCCGCCGCTGCGCGTCGGCCGACCCTGCGCCGCCGGCCACGGTTAAGCTCGAAGAGGGGGCACCACCGAGTCAGTACCCGCACTCCCGAGGAGCTCGATGATGTTCTTCGCTGAGCCCGACGCCTTGCCCGAGGCGGTACGCTACGCGGCGGTTGCCGGCGTGGTGCGTGAACCGGGGGCGCCCGACCAACCGCCCGCCACGCCGCCCCTTCCCGCGGACCGGGTGACCGTCGCCTTCGCCGGCGACGGCGCCGGGACCGGGGAGCTCACCTGGGGCCAGCGCATGGTCTGGCTGTCGATGCTGAGGTGGGGCTGGCTCAACATCGGCGCGCCACTACCGCAGCCTTCCGACCGGACCGTGCAGGACGTGGCCGATGAGCTGCGGTACATGATGTCCCGCTTCCCTTCGCTGCGTACGAGGCTGCGGTTCGACGCCGACGGCCGGCCGTCCCAGGAGCTGTTCGCCGACGGCGAGATCACCTTCGAGGTTTACGACGCCGACGGGGACGCCGACCCGCAGAAGACGGCCCAGGCGGTGTACGAACGGTATGTGACCACGGCCCGCGACTTCGTCCGTGAATGGCCGCTGCGCGTTGCCGTGGTGCGCCGCGAGGGTGCGGTGACCCATCTGGTCATCGTCGCCTGTCATCTGGTGGCGGACGGCGTGGGCACCGCGGTGCTCTTCGAGGAGACCGCAGAGCGCGTCACCGAGCCGCCGCGCGGCATGGAGCAGCTGGAACTCGTCCGCTGGCAGGACTCGCCGGCCGGTCGGCGGCAGGCTGCGGCGGGGCTGCGCCACATCGAGGCCGAGCTGCGGTCCGTCCCGCCGCGCCCGATGCCCCGGTCGGCCGATCGGAGCGAACGGCGGCACTGGGCCGGCACCCTGACCACCGTCGCCCTGTACCCGGCTATGCAGGCGATCGGCCGCCGCACGCGCGCCGATTCCTCGACGGTCCTGCTGACCCTGTATGCCGTCGCCCTGGGCCGGCGGGGACTGCTGAACCCGGCTGTGCTGCGGCCGTTGGTGAACAACCGGTTCCGGCCAGGCCTGCGCAAGGTCGTGAGTCATGTCATGCAGGCCGGCGTCTGCGTGCTCGATGTCGCCGGGGCCACCGTCGACGAGGCGGTGATCCGCGCCCGCGGTCCCGTTCGGCTGGCGTATAAGCACGCTTACTACGATCCGGAGGAGGAGCTCGCGCTCATCGACCGCCTCGCCCGGGAGCGGCCGGGCGCCGCGCGCTGGGACGGCGACGCGTGGACGTACGTCAACGACCGGCGAGGCGAGACGTCCAGGTCCGCGGCCGCGACGCCTTCGGACGCGTCGGCGGCGGACGCGATCCCGCAGCTGCTCGCCCGCACCGAGTTCCGGCTGACCGAGTGGCGGGACAAGCCGATCGAGCCGCTGTACCTGAGCATCGACGACGCTGCGGACGGCATCGTGTTCACAGTGCGCGGGGACAGCTGGTACGTCACCCCGGCGGACGGCGAGGCGCTGCTGCGAGACCTGGAGAGCCTCGCGGTGGCTGCCGCATCCGACCCGGCGGTTCCCACCGCGGTGGCCGTCCACAACGGACAGTGAGTGTGCGCGCGGCCTTCCGGCCGCACCGCCTCCGCACCGCATTGTCTCAGTATACGAAATTGCCAGACCCCGCAGCGGGGACCGGGATGCAGCCACCCTGGCGGAGCACCCGTCAAACAACGTGCTTTATTTGGACTCGATCACGTCTGTACAGGTGGCGTGGCCTCCACGACCCGTCCACTCAGCGCCGCCGCCACGTGTAGCCTGCGATCTTCGTTGAATACTGATACTGGCCGACCAAGGTGGGCCGTGCTAGCTTGACTGAGGCGACGGCTGGCGCAGAGCCCTGATAGATCCGTTACGCCGTTCGACATGCGAGGATGGCGAACGCGATGACGCGCTCGCCATCGGCTCGGCATCAGGTCACTTATGATCCAAATCGGCGCCGCGGATTTGCGCCGCGATCTTAGGTGGGGTTTCGTGGCGTCGTTGATCATTGGCAACAGCCGCACCAGGGACATGGTTGGCGAAATGGCTTCGCTCACACCCGGTGAGCGGGAGTACGCCGGCTATTCGGCACTGCGTGTCCTGTGGTTTGCGAAAGCGGGAGACGTCGTCGTCCTACCGTGGCTGCCGAGGATGGAGTATTTGGCCTATGTCGTCGGCCATACTCGGACGGATATCGATTCGCTCGCCATTCTCGCTCCGCCGCCCGGCATCGACGGCGAGGGTCTGCTGACTCGGGATCGAATGGCGGACACGGGATTTCGCGAGCGCCTGCGGATGATCGTCCGGGAGCGCCGGGTGGATGACGTCCTGGCGGTCTACACCGATGCCGCCGTCGTCGAACTCGTCGACGCGGTGGATCTGGCCGGCGCGCTTCCGGGCAGGCCGTTCGCTGCGGCGCGCGGTGTCTCATTGATCAACAGCAAGGCCGTATTCCGGGCTCTCGCGGCCGGTGCCGGCATCGCGGTCGCGCCGGGCCACGTCGTCACCGAACCCGACGAGGCCGTGCGCGCGGTGGGCGAACTGCTGGCCGACGGGCACAGCGCCATGCTGAAAAAGGAGTTCCAGGGCGGCGGCCTCGGTAACGAGATCGTCAGTGCCACAGGAGGTGTGCGGCCGACGGGCGCGAATCGCGTGGTCGTCCTGTCGGACGACACGGCGATCGCGAACTACGTCGCCCAGCGCTGGGGCTGGCTCACTGTCGGCGGTCGCGACAGGCTGGTGGTGGAACGCTATCTGCCCGGCTGCGACACCGTATACGCGGAGTACCTACTACGCGACGAAGGCCCGAGGCTGACGGGTACCGGGCAGATCCTGATGGAACCGGTGGCCGCCGGTGAGATCGTCCCGGCGCCTGCGCTGACCGAGGCCGCTCATACCGAATTGGTGAACGAGGGCGAGCGGCTTGGCCAATGCGTTCACTCGATGGGTTATCGCGGCTACCTGAGCACCGACGCGATACTCACGCCTACCGGGGACATCGTGTTCACCGAGACCAATGGGCGCATGAGCGGTTCGACGCACCTGCACTCAGTCGTCCGCGAGCGCCTGCTCACCGCCGCCCAGCGGCCGCACCGCGTGCTGCTCGAACGCAACGGCGGCTGGACGGTGCCGTCGTTCGCCGCGGCCGATCAGTGGCTGACGCGAAACGACCTGGGATTCGACCCGGTGACTGGTAGTGGTGTCTTGCTGACGTCCGACTATCTCCCTGATGGCACAGTCACCCCCTGTATTGTCGCGCCCGATCTCACGGCGGCCACAGCGGTCGCGAGCCGGCTCGTGTCCGCGTCCCGCAGCACGGACATGACGCGAACGGCGTCCCGCGTGTCCGGTAGTGCTCTGTGACCGAGTGGATGAACGCCGTTGTCATGCACGCGGCGGGGGGACCGGACGTCCTGCGTGTGGAGCAGGTGGCCGAGCCGCTGCCTACAGACGGGGAGAGCCTGGTCGACGTCACGTTCGCCGGGCTCAACTTCGACGATCTGGACCAACGCGCCGACCCGGGCCGAGTGGTGCCCGCGGTGCTGGGCGTGGACGCCGTGGGCATTCGCCGGCGGGATGGACGCCGGGTTGCCGCGCTGCTACGGACCGGCGGCGGATACGCACAAGTCGCTGCCGCCCCCGACGCCCACACGATCGAGGTGCCCGACGACATCGACGACCAACAGGCGCTCGCCTTGTTCGAACAAGGCGCCACCGCCTATGGCGCACTAGTACTGGCCGGCCGACTACGCCCCGGCGAGACGGTCGCGGTGTCCGCCGCCGCGGGCGGTGTCGGCCACCTCGCGGTCCAACTGGCCTTTGCGTTGGGCGCCGGCTCAGTCATCGGCATCACCGGAACCGCCGCCAAACAGGCGTTCGTGACCAAACAAGGCGCCCAGGCACTCGTCGATGAAACAGGTACTGATCTGGGCGCGCGACTGCACGAGCTGACCGGTGGCCGCGGAGTGGACGTGTTCCTCGACTCCGTCGGCGGCGCACAGGCACAGTCCGCCCTGTCCGGTCTGGCCCCGTTCGGCCGACTGGTCACCCTCGGCTGGCGCCCGGGTGGGCACGTCGACGTGCCGCTGCAACGGCTGATCGAGCAGTCCGTCGGGTGTGCCGGCTTCTGGATGCGGCACGTCGTGGACAACCGGGAGCTGCTGTGCCACATCGCCCAGACCTTGTTCGACTTCGCGCGCCGAGGTCAATTGGTCGCGCACATCGATCGCGTCGTAGGCCTGCGTGATGTCGCCGCCGCCCACGTCGCGCTGGCTGCCAGGGCGACCGTCGGCAAGGTATTGATCGACGTGAACCAGGAGCCATGAATGTATACCCGCTACTGCCGTTCCGTGCTGTGCACGCCGGCGACCTCCCCCGATCGCTACGCCAAGTGTCACCGCTCCGGCGCCGACATCTGTCTGGTCGACCTGGAGGACTCAGTGTCCGGGCGGCGCAAGGAGGAGGCCCGCGGCGAGGCCGGCGCCTTCTTCTCATCCGCCGTGGGAACGGCACGGCACTGCGCCATCCGGATCAACCCCGTCACCGAATCCGAAGGCCTGCATGATCTCCTGGCCATCCAGGACTACCCGGTCAAGCCCGCCACCGTCCTCGTGCCCAAGGTCGAGTCGCCCCGCGACCTGGAAATCGTCGAACAGGTATTGCGGCCCCGGTGTCCGGGCGTGGAACTGTTCGCCGTGCTGGAGACGCCGCGAGGCGTGGAACGCGCCGCGCAGATCGCCGCGGCGTCCGGCAGCCTGCGCGCACTGATCTTCGGCTCCGCCGACTACGCCGCGGTACTCGGCATCGATGTGGACTGGGAGCCGCTGGTGCACGCGCGGGCCCGGGTGGTCAACGGTGCCCATACCGCCGGCATCCACGCGATCGACTCGCCCACCTTCGACCTGACCGACACCAAGGCCACGCACCGGGAGGCCGAACTCGCGCTGGCACTGGGGTTCAGCGGCAAGATCGCGCTCAACCCGGCCCAGGTGACCGTGATCAACGAGGTGTTCTCGCCTGGCATGGAGCAGCTGGAACGTGCCGCGCGCATCGTCGACGCGGCCCGATGCAGCGCCGACGACGTGACCACGGTCGACGGCGGCATGCTCGGCCGTCCGTTCTTCGAGGCGTCCCGGCGGCTGCTCGACGAGTTCGGGACACCCGACGACGCGGCCCGGATGAAGCACGCATGACCGAGGCGGAGACGGACGACGATGCGCCGTGGCTGCTCGGCTATCGCCGGATCGGCCCGCACCGGTACCGCGAAACAGTCGGGTTCTGCTACGAGGAACTGGTCGTCGGCACGGTGATCGAGCATCGGCCGGGGCGCACCGTGACCGAGATGGACAACGTGCTGATGAGCATGCTGAGCATGAACGCTTCGCCGCTGCACATCGACGCCGCCTACAGTGAGCACACCAGGTGGGGCCGGCCGCTCGTGTCGAGCCTGGTCACGTTGAGCATCGTCGGCGGGATGACCGCGCGCAGCACGAGCGGGCGCGCCGTGGCCAATCTCGGATGGGACCACATCCGCCTGCCCCATCCGGTCTTCGTCGGCGACACGCTCTACGCGCAGAGCGAGATCACCGGCAAACGCCTGTCCACGAGCCGGCCGGATGTCGGCATCGTCAGTTGCCGCACCGAGGGCCGCAAGTCCACCGGCGAGATCGTGCTGACCTTCGAACGCAGCTTCATGGTGCCCACCGTGCGCGGTGACGACGCCCACGACAGGGCCGGCTACTGACGCCGAACAGGTTCCGAGAAGGGACATGACGTGACCACGACTGACAGTGTCCGCAGCGTTCGCTCCGCGCCCGAACCGGAGCCCGTCCGCCGGCCGGGCGTGCACTCCTGGGACGAGTTCACCACGCTGCGGGAGATCATCGTCGGGGACGCCAGCGGCACGGTGGTTCCCGACCAGAGAGATCCGTCAGCGTGGCTGAGCTCATACCCGAAGCTGACCGCAGCGCAGCTGGCCGAGATCGAGGTGGGCGCAGTACCCCGGCACATCATCGAGGAGGCGAACGAGGACCTGGCCGAGCTCGCGTCCGCCCTGCGCGGCCTGGGCATCACGGTGCACCGCCCGGCCGTGCCCGATCACGACGCCGAGTTCGGTTCGCCGGCGTGGCGCAGCCGGGGGCGCAGTTCGTACTGCCCCCGCGATCTGACCCTGGTCATCGGTTCGACGATCATCGAGACGCCCAGTCCGATGCGGGCACGCTACTTCGAGCTGTTCGGGCTGCGCGACCTGTTCCAGGAGTACCTGCTGGCCGGTGCCCACTGGATCGCCGCGCCCCGGCCCCGGCTGCCGGACGAGTTGTTCCTCGTCGACGCCGACGGGCTGCCCGATCTCGGCGAGACCGAGCCGGTGTTCGACGCGGCGAACGTGCTGCGGATCGGCCGTGACGTGCTCTACCAGGTTTCCCGCAGCGGCAACGAGTTCGGCCTGCGCTGGCTCCAGGACACGCTCGGGGTGTTCGGCGGCCTGCGCGTGCATCCGTTGCGGAACGTCTACGGCCACACCCATATCGACAGCACGATCGCGCTGCTGCGGCCGGGGTTGGCGCTGCTCAATCCGGCGCGCATCCGGCAGGACGCCGTACCGGAGCCGCTGCGGAACTGGGACGTGCTGTGGTGCCCGCCGCTGCGCCCTCAGGTCCCACCGAGTCGGGCCACCCTCAGCGAGGTGTGGATCGGCATGAATCTTCTGATGATCGATCACGAACACGCCGTGGTGGACGCGGGCCAGCCGGAGCTGATCAAGGCGCTGGAGGGCAAGGGCATCGCCGTGCTCCCGCTGCGCCTGCGGCACGCGCAGGTGCTCGGCGGCGGCTTCCACTGCGTCACCCTGGACACCGTGCGCGACGGCGGCGCCGAGAACTACCTGGACTGAGAAGGTGCGCGGGATGAATTGTCGGGCTCGCGGGCCGATGGCCTTCGCCTGGCCGCGTCGTCGTCGGTCGGCGCACCTCCAGTGCGCCTCCCTCCTCCGCCTTGCCATGCTCGGCCTTCGACCCTCGACCCTCGAGCCCACGCGGCGCCAGCCGCATACCCAGCACTGCCGACAATCCATCCCGCGCACCCTCTGATTCCGCCGCACCTCGACCGAACGGAGAAACAGTGACCACGACAGTGGTGGACCACCCGGGCGAGACGCCCGAGGCGACCGGTCCGCACCGCTACCGCAACAGCGAGCGAATGCTGGCGGTGGCCGATCCGGTCTGGCAGGCCGCAGCCGATCACGGGCTGATCGACATGCACGTGGACGCGGCGTCCGACTACGAACTGGTGATACGGGAAACCGGCCACCGGTTCGTGAACATGTGCTCGTGCTCCTATCTGGGGCTCAATTCCCACCCGAAGATCCTGCGGGGAGCCGTGGACGCACTGGCCACGGCCAAGTCGACCTCGCTGTCGGTCTCGGCGACCCGGATCCGGCCCAATCTCTCGGCGGCTCTGGAGGACGAACTGGGCGACCTGTGGCAGGCCGACATCCTGCTCGGCCTGTCGTGCAGCACCCTGACGTCCGGCATCCTGCCGCTGCTGGCAGGCGGCCAGGTGGCCGAGGGCGGCCCCCGGACGATGGTCTTCGACCGCTTCGCCCACTTCAACCTCGCCCATGTGAAGCCGATCTGCGCCGACGAGAGCCTGGTGCTCACCGCGCCGCACAACGACCTGGACTATCTGGAGGACGTCTGCCGCAAACATCCGCGCGTGGCGTACGTCGCGGACGGCGCGTATTCGATGGGCGGTGCGCTCCCGCTGGAAGGGCTGCTGGAACTCCAGGACAAGTACGGCCTGTTCCTCTACATCGACGATTCGCACTCGCTGTCCGCAGTCGGCGAGCACGGCGAGGGCTACGTGCGCTCCCGGGCGCAGCTCAATCCACTGACCATGGTGGTGGCGTCGCTGGTCAAGGGGTTCGGCACCGGTGGCGCGGTCGCCATGCTCGGCGACCGCGGCCTGGTCCGGCTCCTGCGACGTCACGCGGGACCGGTGGGCTGGTCGCAGAGCCCCGACAACATGGTGCTCGGCGCCTCACTCGCCAGCGCGGCCCTGCACCGTACGCCGGAACTCGGCGAGTTGCAACGACGGCTGCGGGACAACGTCAAGCTCTTCGACCGGTTGGTGCCGACCCCGCACGCGGGAAACGACTTCGCCGTGCGCGTGATCCCCGTCGGCGAGGCCGACCGGGCCGTCGACCTGTCGGTGCGGATGTTCGAGAGAGGCTACTACTGTTCGGCGGTGTTCTTCCCCATCGTCGCCAAGGGCGAGGCCGGGCTGCGGATTCTGCTCCGCGCCGACCTGCCGAGCGCGCTCGTCACGGATTTCGCATCATCGGTGACCACCGAATTATCGGCCTGAGAAGGCCGACGATGGTGGCGGTGCACACCCCGGCGGGCGAGGTCGACCGGCTCACTCTCGGGGCCCTCATCCGTCTTCGAGCCGCGTTCACGATCTCCTCGATCGGCGACTGGATCTACCGATTCGCGGTTCCGGTGCTGGTGCTGCGACTGACCGGTTCGCCGCTGGCCACAGCCCTCACATACGTGGTCGAGTTGGTGCCCTACGTGGTGATCGGACCGTTCGCGGGTCTGGTCGCCGACCGATTCCCCAGACGCACCGTCATGATCCTCTGCGACTCGGCCTCCGCAATCGTCGCAGCGCTCCTGGCGCTACTCGCCCGCGCCAACCACCCACCCATCGCAGCCCTGTACACCATCGCACTGCTACTCGCATGCATCCGCCCGTTCTACTTCCCCGCACTACAAGGCCTGACAGTCGAAGGCGTGCCGGAAGAACGCAGAGCCGGATTCAACGCATGGACACAGGTAACCGACGGCCTGCTGTCCTTCAGCGGCCCAGTCTTCGGCACCGCAATCGTCGCAGCCGCAGGCACCGGCACAGCCACCCTGATCAACGCGGCAACGTTCGCAGCCTCGGCCACACTGCTCGCGTCAATCGCCCCCGGCGCGACCAGACGAGCACGGCCACGGCCCCCCACCTCGTCGTCCGGCATCCGCCGCGGACTGGCGGTGGGATTGCGCACGATCGGGTACTCCCCGGCCATTTTGTGGGGAACCGTACTGATGACCGCTGCCAACTTCGCCGCGTCCCTGATCGAGGGCAATCTGGTCTACGTCCTGCTGCACAGCGAAGGCCAGTCCAAAGTGGCGCTGGGCATGGTCTTCAGCGCGCAGGGAGCCGGCGCGGTCGTCGCGGGCGTGCTGGCCCCCCGCCTGATGAAACGCACCTCGGCCGGACTGGTGATCTCGGCCGGGATGGCGCTCTCAGTGGTGGGGATGGCCATACCGGCGGTGCTGCCGATATGGGGCGCGATCGTCGCGGGCGCGGGTATCGGCGGCGCGGCGTTCGCGCTGGTCGTCGTGTGCTGGTTCACGAGTCTCCAGCGGATCATCCCCGCCGAGCGCATCGGCAGGTTCGTCGCAATGGGCCGGGCCATCGCCTACGCCACGCTCCCGGCAGGCGCCGTGCTCGGCGCGGTCCTCCTGAACGCCTCCGGGTCCGTGCGCGCCCTGTTCACCGTCGCCGCCACCATCCAACTCCTCGTCGCGATCGGCACCGTGCGCTCCCCCGTCACCCGAATCGCCGCCGCCGACACCGCGCCGTCCCGATACTGAGCTCACCTGGCCGCCGACAGGACTATGAACGCCTTCGAGGCACGCCCGTTCGCCGGACGCAAGTGGAACCCTGCGCTTGCCGATAACTTCATCCGTGCTGCTCAGGACCATGTCCGGCAGCCCGGCAAGGGTTGCACGGAGTAGCGTACTGTGACACGTCCGGATCCCTGGCCAACGTCGTGCCATGGTGATCGATCGTGCTGCTGCGACTGGCCTACCTCGGGTGAGCAACGCGTTCGCGTCGCTGCGACTGCTGCCGATGAGCGATCGAGACAAGGATGCGGAGATCCTGGCACTACGGCAGCAGCTCGCTGTCCTACAGCAGCAGCTCGCTCCACAGCGGGTGCGATTCGCCCCAAGTGATCGAGCGCTGCTCGCGACGCTGCTACACCATCTGCCAGGCGCGTACTCAAACACCTGCACCTGGTCGTGCGTCCGGACACCGTGTTCCGGTGGCACCGCGACCTGATCGCCCGGCGGCACGCGCAGCGCAGCCGACCCAAGCACGTGGGGCGGCCGCGCACCGTGCGCTCGATCCGCCGCTGATCCTGCGGCTGGTGCGTGAGAACCCGTCGTGGGGATACCGCCGCGTGCACGGCGAACTGCTGGTCCTGGTCCTAGGCGTGAAAGTCGCCCCGTCCACCGTCTGGGAGATCCTCAAGGACGCCGGGATCGACCCGGCACCCGAACGCAACGCCACCACCTGGGCCGCGGCCGCGTTCCTACGCTCCCAAGCCAAGCCGGCGCACTGCTCGCGTGCGACTTCTTCGAAAAAACGGTCACTCTGTCCGGCGCCCGACCCGACTGTACGTCTTCGCGGTGATTGAGCATGCCAGCAGACGGATCAGGGTTCTGGGCGCCACTGCGCACCCAACCGCTGCGTGGTGACGCAGGCCGCCAGGAACCTGGTGATGGACCGGGAAGACATCGGCACCCGAGCCCGGTTCTTGATCCGCGATCGGGACGGGAAGTACCCCGACCTTTCCGACGCCATCCTGGCGGACGGGGGATCGAAGTCGTGCTCAGCGGCGTGCGGATGCCAAGGGTGAACTCGATCATGGAGCGATGGGGTCCAGACCTGCCGACACGAACTACTCGACCGCACCCTGATCTGGAACCAGGCCCACCTGCTGCACACGCTTCGGGAGTTCGAGCAGCTCTACAACGATCATCGGCCTCACCAGGGCATCGCGAACGCACGCCCGCTCCACGCTCTACCCGCACCGCTCGCTGATCCAGGGCAGATTACACGCCTCGACGTCCGAAGACGCGACCGCCTCGGCGGCATCCTGCACGAATACGAACATGCAGCCTGACCTGCACGGACGAGGTTATCGGCAAGCGCAGCGCCCGCTGGAAAGGCCCCGAAGGCAGCATCCCGGAATGGCCGAGCAAGAGCGGCTTCCGCACCAAACGCGAAGCCCTCGACTACGGCGACGACCACGAAG
>NZ_DASYZI010000378.1:0-2025 GCF_035946395.1 Actinocrinis sp. | reverse complement strand
CGGCGCGACCGAGGCCGAACTCGACAAGACCCGCGCGTACCTGGCCGGTGCCACGCCGATCGGCCTACAGACCGCGGGCGCGGTCGGCTCCCGGCTGGTCGAGATGGTCCGGCACGGCCTGCCCGAGGACTACGTCACCGTCGAGCACGCGCGGCTGCTGGAGGTGACGCTGGACGAAGTCAACGCGGCCGTGCGTGCGGCGCTGCATCCAGCCGAACTCGTCGTCGCAGTGGAGGGTGACTCCTCGGTCGTCGGCGCGGATCTCGAAGCGCTCGGGCTCTGACGGCATCGCTCTGTCGGCGGCCGATCGGCCGCCGACAAGCGTTCTCAGCTCTCCGAGTCCTCGTCGACGTCGGCGAGCGTGTCGAGGTAGTGGCTGACCGCAGCCACCGCCACGGCGCCCTGGCCGATCGCCGAACTGATCCGCTTGACCGTGCCCGCGCGCACGTCGCCGGCCGCGAAGACGCCGGGCACCGAGGTCTCGGTGAGCAGCGGGGGGCGGTCCAGCGGCCAGGCGGCCGGCATCAGTTCCGGGCGCAGGATCATCTCGCCGTCGGTGAGCACGAAGCCGAACTCGTCGCACGCCACGATGTCGCGCACCCAGTCGGAGAACGGGACCATCCCGATCAGGACGTACAGCGCGCTGGCCGGCACCGGGTCCGTGCCGCCGGTCGCGGCGTCCAGCAGCACCACTTTCTCCAGCCTGCCGTAGCCGCGCACCTCGCCGACCTGCGATCCGCAGCGGACGGTGACCCGCGGGTGTTTCGCGACCGCCTGCGCGAACCGGTCGGACAGCGCCGCCGTGCTCAGGCTCGGCTCGGCCACCACCATGGTCACCGAGCGGGCGTGCTCGGCGAACCGGAGCACCGCGACCGCCGCGGCGTCGCCGGAGCCGGCCACGACGACGTCCTCGCCCGCGGCTTCCTTCGCGTCGGCGGCCGACGCGCCGTAGTAGACCCCTGCGTTGACCAGCTCCGCCGCGCCGGGCGCGTCCAGCCTGCGCCAGGTCATCCCGGTCGCGATCAGCACCGCACGGCCGACCACCGCTTGGCCGCCGTCCAGCACGACCCGGTGCGCGCCGAGCCGCGGCAGCAGCGTGGTGGCGACCTTCGCGCTGCACCACTCGACGCCGAGCCGCTTGGCCTGCGCCAGCGCCCGGTGCGCGAAGTCCGCGCCGCTCAGGCCCGCCGGGAAGCCGAGGTAGTTGTCCACGCGCGTGGTCACCCCGGCCTGCCCGCCGGGACAGTCGTCCTCGACCACGACCACCGACATCCCCTCGGCGGCCCCGTTCACCGCCGCGCCCAGCCCCGCCGGGCCGCCGCCGACCACCACCAGGTCGTAGCGGTCGCGGGAGGCCTCCTGGGTCAGGCCGAGGGCTGAGGCGAGTTCGGCGATCGTCGGGTCGTAGAGCGCGCGTCCATCGTCGAAGAGCACCGTGGTCGGCGCCGGGTTGGGCAGGTTCAGATCCCGGGCCAGCGCATGCGCCTCCGGGTCGTCGGACAGGTCGTACCAGGCGAACGGCACCAGGCAGGGTACCTGCGTAGGTGTCTCCTTTGGGCAAGTGACCTGGCCCGGAACGTGATCACCGGCGTTTCGGGCCAGCGGCCTTGCCGCACGTCTCCCCCGAGATTCGGTTCCCTCGTCTGCCCAGCTGTCCCGGAGGGTGTCAGCCGCCAGCCCCATTATCAAGGAAGTAGCACCTTGATAATGGGGCAGCCGCCCGGCAGCGCAAGCACACGCCTCGGCAGACAAGGGAACCGAATCTCTCCACGCAAGCACACACGTACACTCAAGATCACCGCGCCGCCGCACTCGGAGTCCGGCCCGCCGGAGGCGTCTTGGGTTCAGGGGGTGGTTGCAACGCTCATGGGTTAATGGCAATGCCGTTCAGTTAGGTGCTGGTCGGCTGTGTCAATCGGGGCTGGCCAGCACGGTGATGCTGAATGTGCTCTTGTAGGTGGTTCGATCGATGGCCGGGCCTCGGGCGTTGTACTTGGACAGCGCCCGTTTCACGATCCGTTGTTT
>NZ_DASYZI010000377.1:0-2486 GCF_035946395.1 Actinocrinis sp. | reverse complement strand
CGGTGTAGTGCTGGGAGTGCCGCGCGGATCGCGACCAGTTCGGCGGGGTCTAGCTGGTTCAGTTCGGCGGCGAGAAGGGTTACCCGCTCGTCTGCCCATCGGGCCAGGCGCTCGGTGCCTGCGTCGGTCGCGGTGAGCACGGCGGCCCGGCGATCGGACTCGCTCGCCTTGCGCCGCAGGTAGCCCTTTGCGGCCAGCTGGTTGACGAGCGTGGACACGGAGTTGTCGGCCAGGCTGAGCTCGCGCGCGGCGGCCGAGACGCCGATTCCGGGCGACGTGGCGACCAAGCGCAGCAGTTCGACCTGCGCACCGCTGAGCGGCTCCAGGTCGAGCGGGCGGCGGACACGTCGCCGGACTGAGCGGTGGATTGCCGCCAGTACGTGGCTGAGTTCCTGCGCGAGTTTCCGCTGCTCGCCGGCGGTTGGGTCCTCGCTGGACTGCATGTGGCCAAGGTATCTCTTATACAGAGCTAAATAAATGGCTGCCGGGTTGCAGCCGGATTGACCACCTCTTTTACGGGATTGCTCTCGATTTGCCGGACATGGCGCTCGTATCCTTACCTTCTATCGTTCGACAGGAGCGCGCATGGCTGACAGCGGGGACGACCAAGCGCGTCTCGCGCCGACGAACACCGACGTGGTGATCGTCGGCGGGGGGCACAACGGCTTGGTCGCGGCGGCATACCTGGCTCGGTACGGGACCAGGGTGACCGTTCTCGAACGGCTCGGCCGGATCGGCGGCGCGGCGGTGAGCGAGCGTCCCTTTCCAGGCATCGACGCCGACCTGTCGCGCTACGCGTACCTGGTCTCGTTGCTGCCTTACACGATCGTGCGCGACCTCGAACTCGACCTCGAACTACGCTCGCGACCGGTCGCCTCGTACACGCCGGTGCTGCGTGGCGGCGAGCCGGGCGGGCTGCTCGTCGAGCGGCGGCCTGGGGCACGCACCGAGGCGTCGTTCCGAAGCCTGACCGGGTCGGACCGGGAGTGGCGGGCCTGGCAGGAGTTCTACGGCCGGATCGAGCGCGCGGCCCGGGTGATCGCGCCGGCACTGCTGGAACCCCTGGTGCCGAAGGGCGAGATGATGAAGGCCGTCCGGGAGGCCGCGGGCGGCGCTTTCTGGGACGCGTTCATCGAGCGGCCGCTGGGTGAAGTTGTCGAGGCCACGTTCGCGGACGACGTGGTGCGTGGCGTCGTGTTGACGGACGCTCTGATCGGCACGCAGAGCCACGCGCACGATCCGTCGCTGGCACAGAACCGTTGCTTCCTTTACCACGTCATCGGCAACGGGACCGGCGAGTGGCGCGTGCCGATCGGCGGAATGGGCGCGATCACGGCGTCACTCGCGCGCTCGGCGGAGAAGGCTGGCGTAACGTTCGTCACCGGCGCTACGGCGACACGCATCGAGGCGGACGGAAGGCGCGCGTCGGTGCGTTACGCGACGTCGGGTGGAGAACGGCGGATCGACGCGCGTTATGTGTTGGTCAATGCGGCGCCGACGGTTATGAACGAGTTGCTGGGGCGGCCGACCGGGCCGAAGCCCGAAGGCAACCAGCTGAAGATCAACATGGTGCTGGAACGGCTGCCAGCGCTGCGTTCGGGGGTGGACCCCACTTCCGCGTTCGCTGGGACGTTCCACATCGACGAGTCGTACAGCGGGCTGGCGCGGGCGTATGCGCAGTCGCAGGCGGGTGCCTTCCCGGACCCGCTGCCTACGGAGGTCTACTGCCACACGTTGACCGACCGGACGATCCTCGGGTCGGAGTCGGCGGCCCGGGGCCTGCACACGCTGACGCTGTTCGGGCTGCATACCCCGGCTCGGCTTTACGACAAGCCCGAGGCACGCGACGAGGCGGTCCGGCTCGCGCTGGCCGGGCTGAACCAGTACCTGGCCGAACCGATCGAGGATTGCCTGGCGCGCGACGCCGACGGTAAGCCGTGCCTTGAGGCGCGTTCTCCGCGCGACATCGAGGAGGAGTTGGCCATGCCCGGTGGCCACATCTTCCACGGCGGGCTCGACTGGCCGTGGGCAAGCAGCGATCAGGAGGTCGGCAAGTGGGGCGTGGAAACCGGCATCTCCAATGTATTGATATGTGGCTCGGGTGCTCGGCGCGGCGGCGCGATCAGTGGTGTGCCGGGACGGGCCGCGGCGTTGGCACTGCTACTCAGCCGGTCCCGACGTAAGCGTGGCGGCTGAGTGAGTTGGGTGAAGGTGAGCTGTGGCGGGCGGGACGCGGCGGGCCGGATGCGATGGCGTCAGGGCTGACGGTCGGTCAGCCGGGTCAGTCGAGTGTCGGCTGTGTGGAGATCGCGACGACTAGCGCGGTGGCGACGGCGGCCAAGCCTTCGGCGCGGCCGGTGAAACCCAGCCCGTCCGTGGTGGCAGCGCTGACCCGGACCGGGGCGCCCATGGCCTTGGACAGCACGGCTTCCGCTTCGGCGCGGCGCGGGCCGAGCTTCGGGCGCACGCCGATGAGCTGCACGGAG
>NZ_DASYZI010000376.1:0-4610 GCF_035946395.1 Actinocrinis sp. | reverse complement strand
GCGCGGCGGGCACACCGGAACGCGCGCAGCTTCGCGCTTGCGGTCGGTATCGTACCGTGCGGACCCCACCTGAGTGATAAAAGTGCAGATCACGACCGACCGTGACGGTCCATCACGGTCCGGACCAACCGTCACAGACGGTACTACCGCCAGCAGAACCGGCATCCGCCGCCGCCCGACACCGTTCAAAAGGCGGACAACCCGGTGACACTGACGCCGCAACAACACTGACGCTGCAACTCTGAATCTCTGCCGGTAATACCTGCTGTCGGGGTGGCGGGATTCGAACCCACGACCTGCGGCTCCCAGACTCGCGCCCGGTCCGTACGGCGTGCGGCTCAAGCCGCACCACCTGCGACCGGAGCATCTTAGCCGCCGCTCGTACAGCTCACGCACAAGCTGTGAACCAGCCTGAGCTGAGACAGAAACTGAGACGGGCGGCCCGAACCGATAAAGGTTGCTGGCTCCGTTCGATCCCCGATCGGGTCGGCCTGGCCGTACGCTGGAAGCGACCGTTCAAGCCGAGCACAGGAGGCCGCGATGACCACAGCACCCGTGGACTTCGAGGCGTTCCCACCCAAGCCCGAGCGCAGCATCGAGGAGCTGATCCGCGAGAAGCGCGCCGAGCCGTTGCGCTCGGTCGAGGACTTCATGGAGCCCGGCGTGTTCGAGTCGGACGAGGAAGTAGACGAGTTCATCGCGGCCGTGCGCGAGTGGCGCAACGCCAGCCTGGCATGAGCGGACGCCTCACCCCGGTCGTCCTGGACACCAACATCGCCTCGCAGCGCTACAAGAAGCGCGTTCAGCTCGATCTGACGCGGCTGGTCGACACCACCTCGGTCATCTCGTTCGTCACCTACGCCGAGATGTGTAAGTGGGCGCTGGTACGCGACTGGGCACCCCACAATCTCGCCCAGCTCACTGCCTGGCTTGATCGGACGCCGGTCATCGACAGCGGCAAGGCCGTATCGACGATGTGGGGCCAGCTCGCCGCAGCCGGAGCCAAGCGCGGCAGGCCGCGGCCAGAGAACGATACCTGGATTGCGGCCTGCTGCCTGGTGCACGATCTGCCGCTGGCGACACTCAATGTCCGCGACTTTCAGGACTTCGTCGACCATCACGGCCTGCGGTTCTTCGACCTGGGCACCACGCCGAGCGCGTAGTCTGCCCAACCGTGATGGCGATGAGGTCGCAGCGCCGCCAGAGCAGATCCACCGGAACGTCGCGGACCGCGTGGAAGGGCTGCTCTGGCAGGGCAACTGAGACTGGAATTGAGACGGACAACGGCCGCCCGGCGATGGGCGGCCGTTGTGGCGCTGGTCACACAGTCGGGGTGGCGGGATTCGAACCCACGGCCTTCCGCTCCCAAAGCGGACGCGCTACCAAGCTGCGCCACACCCCGCTGACGATCTGCCGACGATCGGGGGAAGCGTACCGGTTCGGCGGCGTGGAACGCACCGAAGATAGCTTGAGCGCCGTGTCTTAAGCGCTGTGTTGCGCCGCCTTGTCCGGCGATTCGGCGGATCGCGTGGAATCCGGCGGTGCCGAGTGTCGGTGCGGGGCGTCCGCGGCGGCGTACGGCGGTGTTTGCTCGGATGCAGGTGGCCGTGCGGGTGTGGCAAGATGGGGCGGCACTTGCGGACGTAGCTCAATGGTAGAGCCCCAGTCTTCCAAACTGGCTACGCGGGTTCGATTCCCGTCGTCCGCTCCACGTGCGGGAGCCCCGTCGCCGGACCTTCGGCGGCGGGGCTCCTCCCTCCGGCCGTTCGTCACACTGCTGTCACAGAATTGGGAAAGCAGGCAACGGCTGGGACTCGGGTGGAGTCTTTCCCGGGGTGGGGTTGACCGAGTGGGGTTCACCGACCCGGCAGGGGTAGTGGGAGGGGAAGCACCGCGCATGTCCGAGGACAGACCCGATAGACCGGTGACGGACGACTGGTTCCGCGATGAGCCCGGCATACCTCCGGCCACCAGCGCTCCGTATCAATCGCAGGGCGGGCAGCCGCCGCCGTTGCCATCGCAGCCGCAGGCGCCGCAGCAATCGAATGCGTCGCAGAGTTCTGGCACTGGCAGCAGCGCCTGGGACGAGTACCGGAGCGATCACCGGGACACCGGCGCCGGTGCCGATGCCGGTGCTGATGCCGGCGGTCCCTCCCTTGCGGACGCTCCGACACAGGTCGGGGGGATCCGCGCGATACGCCCGGCGGCGCCGCGGGAGCCCCGGGAACCGCTACCCGTGTTCCCCCCAATGCCTCAGCAGGAGCCTCGCGAACCACTGCGCCAGCAGGCGCCGCGGGAACCCCTGCCTCAGCAGCGCGAGCCGCTGTCTCGCCCGGAGCGGGAACTGCGCGAGCCGTTTCCCCAGCAGAGAGCGCAGGGGGAACCGCTGCGCCCGCCGGGGCCGATGGGGTCGGCGCCGGATCGACCGCCTTTCCACGAGGCGCCTGGCCACTCGTACCCCGAGTACGAACCGCATGAGCCCGACCGTCGCGAGCCGGCGCAGTCGAACCGCACGCCGATGATCGTCGGCGGGGTGGTCACCGGGGTCGCCGTGCTGGGGCTGATCGCATACATGGCTCTCGGCGGCTCGCCGAAGAACGCGAACACGGCCGCGTCGGGCGGGGGTGCCGGTGCGGCGTCACCGTCACCGACGCACACGAGCTTCCAGCCGACGAGCAGCGACCCGGCGACCGCCGCGGAGCAGACCGGCACGGCGTTCCTGAACGCCTGGCAGTCCGGGGACTTGCAGGCGGCGGCCAAGTACACCGACAATCCGACTGCCGCGCTGGCGGCGATGAACGACTACAAGTCGGGACTGAACCTCAGCGCACTGGCGCTCAAGCCGCAGCCGGCCGTCGTCGCAGGGGCAGCGCCCAACAAGGCTTCATCCTCGTCGTCGGCCTCGGCCGGTTCCTCCGCCGCGGCAGGTGCGGGCACGGGTACGACGGCGAGCCCGTCCGGCACCGTCCCGTTCTCGGTCTCCGCCACGGTGAGCCTCGGCACGCAGAGCGCCACCGGGCAGATGGTCAGCGGACAGGTGCGGACCGCCGCACACGACAACCCGATGATGTGGTCGTACAAGTCGAGCCTCGTCACCTACAAGCAGTCGGACGGCTGGTCCGTACGGTGGAACTCGTCGATCCTCGCGCCGAACCTCACCAGCGGCGAGAAGCTCAGCGTCGTCTCCGTACCGGCCGGCGCGGGCAAGGTCGTCGACGCCTCGGGAACGAACCTCTCGTCGTACTCGGAGACCGCGCTACAGAACATCGACGCCTCGCTGGGGAAGAAAGCACCGACCGGTAGTGGCACGCCGGGCACCGCCGTGCAGATCGTCGACGGGTCAGGCAAGGCCGTCGGCGCGGTCTCGGCGACGCTGGTCAAGCCGGTGGACGCCACCGTGCTCAAGACCACGATCAATCCGTCCGTCGAGGCGCTGGCCCGCTCCGCCGTCGCGATGCATGCACGAAGCTCGATGGTGGTGCTGCGGCCGTCGACCGGGGCGATCCTGGCCGTCGCCAACTCGTCGAGCGGTTCGGACACGGCGCTCGCCGGCGGCCTCGCTCCCGGCTCGACCTTCAAGATCATCACGAGCACGGCGCTGCTGGACTACGGCTACGTGTCGCTGTACACGCCGGTCGCCTGCCCGCTGACCTTCACTGTGCAGGGCGTCGTGTACCACAACAGCACCGACGCGAGCGGGAAGAACGAGGAGTCGCTGCCCGCGGGCACGCCGTTCATCACCGACTTCGCGCAGTCCTGCAACAACGCGTTCACCCCGTTCTACAAGCAGCTCGAAGGCGGGAAGCTGGCGAGCACCGCCGCCGACTACTTCGGGCTGAACCAGTCCTGGGACATCGGTCTTGGATCGAACAGCTACTTCGGCATGCCGACCGATTCGAGCGGCGCGGAGCTGGCGCAGGAGGACTTCGGCCAGGGCCAGGTGGTCGCCTCGCCGCTGGCCATGGCCTCGGTGGCGGCGACCGTCGGAACCGGCTCCTTCAACCAGCCCTACCTGGTGAACGGGGTGACGAAGGCCACCGCCAAGCCGCTGCCGTCGGGCACCGACTCGAACCTCAAGACCCTGATGCACGCGGTGGTGACCAGCGGCACCGCGGCGGGAGTCTTCTCCGGGGTGGCGGGGCCGGTGTACGCGAAGACCGGGACCGCGGAGACTGACGCCAACAAGGACGGGAAGCCGAACGCCTGGGTGGTCGTCTATGATCCGCAGCTCGACATCGCCCTCGGCGTCGTGGTGCAGGACTCGGGCTTCGGTGCGACCTTCGCCGGGCCGCAGGCCGCGTACGTCCTCTCCCGTCTGTGAACCCCGTCCCACCTGTGAACGTTGTCATCGCGATGCTGTGAAAGCTGTGAAAAGGACACCCGGCGCGCAACGCGTCGGGTGCGCCTGTTTCCGGGCCGGAATCGGGGGCAGTGCCGCAAAAGCGTCGTAATAGGATGCAACGCGGACCGCCCGAGCAGCGTCTTTATACCGGTGGCGCCTCGGGTGGAACGGCGTCAGCGCACGCACCAGCCACGGGAGGGACGCTCAGTGACCGACGAGACCAGGCCGCCGTCGCCGGAAGGCGGGAAGTCCGGGCCGCAGGAGCAGG
>NZ_DASYZI010000375.1:0-4891 GCF_035946395.1 Actinocrinis sp. | reverse complement strand
ATGGACATTTGGCTTGCTGCTCATAGGTCTATACGCGTGGACGTGGGCCTTGTGGGGCTTTGTGACCGTACTGCTATATCTCGGGATTGCACTGGCCGTCGCGGTATTCGTCACGCTTGGGCAGTACCTGTTGAGATGGCTCTGGGGTTACAAGTCGCGGCGGCGCTCTTGATCATCGCAGCCGAGAGATAGCCGAATCGCCGTCAGTAGTGACAACACGACCGTATCGGAGCTTTTCGTCCTGAACTTGCGGCACCGGTAGGGCAGATCTGGACATTCCCGCTCGATCAAGGTTGGACGGAGTCATGGCACGGCACTGCTCGTCGGGCTGGTTGCTGTACTGCACTGCTGTACTCGCTCGGCCTTCCGGCGCTACTGCCTTGAGAGGGTCGTAGAGCACTGTCGTCTGATGATCTCGCTCACCGTCTGCCCTCATCCGTCGCGTGGCCGCTGCTGTCCACTGTCGACTGGTGTCGTCTGCTGGCGGGCGGATTGCTGACTTTTCGCTGACCACTGAGGTTGATAATGACTCCGACACTCGAACGGCCGGCCACCTGTTTACAAGCCCCGACCGGCGACCATGCGTCGGCGCACGTCGCGCTGAGCTGGCCAAACGCGATCACTTGACCGTTGTTGACCCTGACTCCTCGTTCGAACGGGCACGTAGCGGGCACGACAGCCTTACGAGCGTGGCTGCCGTGCGCTAGAAGAGAGTGGTCTCGCGAATCTCTGCTCTGATCTTATTGAACTCTACAAGTGCTTGATCATCAGGGAGGCCCTGATCTATCCGCAGGAGCAGAATCTGGGCGCTGTCTCGCGACTTCTTAAAGCCACGCCACCGCTCAAGGGCCTATACCATGTGTCTCCAGCTGCGATCACTGCAACGATCAATGACAGAGCAGGCACGAGACCAACAAGCCAGCCCACATTCGAACCTGCAAGATTTTTGTCGGCAGCTACGATCGCTGAGGCGACGATCAGCGTGATGCGCGAGATGAAGTAAACTCCCGCAGATTGCACTGCGCCTCTGTGTAAATGCTTGTATGCCTCAGTAACGGCCTGCTCAAGCTTGGGGGACGTCGTCATGGTCTGATTGTCGCGTATATTCTCCCCGCGACTCAGCCTTCAGACGAGATTCGCATAAGCTGCCCTGGCTATCAGACGCCCCCTTCGTCCCGAACTTGCGGCATTGGTACCACAAATTAGAACATATACGGCCAACCTTGGTCGACTCCAGCCGTGTTATGGCGCTGATAGTTGGTGCGGTTGCTGTACTGCGCCGCTGTACTGCTGGCATCGATCCAGGCGGCTCCGCTACACGCTCACGCCAGTAGGCGTGACCGGATCGCAGACTTCGAGCAAGATGGACAGTGAGTGAGGGGATATCCCGAGGAGAGGTAGATGTCTGATCGCGTGCCTCGTACAATCGTGGTTCGCAGAGGGTACCGGATTGGCAGTGTGTTCCTTGTACTCGCCGCTTTTGCGATAACTGCCTACGTGGTCCGTACCACAGTTTCAGACCTCGATCTGCGCGCCCATGGGGTGCAGACTAGTGCCACCATCACCGACGTCACCATGAACATACCCTACCCGTACGGGGTGCCTGAATATGGCTGCATGGCCGAATACGTAGTACCCGGTGGTTCTCATCACAGCATGTCATTCCCCTGTTCGCGCGACGCGAGAGTCGGCGACACGGTCGCGATCATTTACGACCCGCTTCACCCAGGCACCGCAGACACAACGGGTGTCTTGTCGGGCCGATGGTGGACCTTCCCGGCATTCCTTCTGCTGGTCGCACTCGCCTGCGGAGGGCTGAGCGTCTATGCATGGCGCAAAGCCACCCGCCGCCGCGAAGCGCAAGGGAACTGAAGTACTTCCGTGTCAGGGCGGTTCCGTGACCTCGTCTGTTGTCGTCTGTTGTCGTCCGTTGCAGGTGCGTGGCTGTTGACTCCAGACAGGTAGATACGCTGCATCGAGCTGGCGCCGAACGGACTGTCGCGGATCGAGCCCAGAACGGATGGCTGTATCGGCCCCCTGCGTCGCGGGTCATCGATCTATCAGAGTTCTGATCGGAATGCTTGTTCAACAGTTCGCAAAGCTTTCGCGGCGTCTCATCCGATCGTGCGGTCTGTCGCCACTGTTATACGAGCGCGTATTCTCTGCGGGCTCCCGGACCCCCAGCCGGTCACCCACCTTGGAGAAAGGAGCTGCCGGATGAGCCCGGCCATCACCATTGGCGTGATCGCCACGACCCTCGGCAGCGTCACGACCCTGTTGAGCCGACTGCTGTACGAGCGCACGCGCCGTCATCGGTACAGGGAGCTGTCCCGCCGCGACCATGTAAGGCGATTGCCCGTGGGCAGCCGCATCGCCGAAGTGTCCGGAACCGCGATCTTCATCGAGGTCGGCGCCTCCTCGACTGTAGACAGGAGTGTTCCGCGTGGCCGCCAATGAACCCCCGCAGCGCTCCGGGCAAAGCCTCACATCGCAGGAGCACGCGGCAGAGGACCAGATCGCAGAGGCCTTCCGTCGGCTGCACGGTGACGAATACGTACGTGTCATCGCCCACCTACAGGTGCATGGCGCCACGCTGCCGGACGCGAAGGACGCTGCGCAGGACGCGTTCAAGCATGCCTGGCAGCTGATGCACCAGCCGCAGAGGTGGGCGCAGATCGAAAACCCGGCGCTCTGGATCCGCGGCGTCGCTCGGAACATGTGGCGCACGCCGCCGGGGCCCCGCCAGCAGCCGACCGTTGCGATCGAGCACGCGGCCGAGTTGCCCGACCCGAACGCGGACCCCGGTGACCTGGCGGCATTGCACACGTCGGTCATGGACGCGCTCAAGGGGCTGCATCCCGATGTTCGAAACGTGATGCTGCTGAAGATTCAGAAGTTCAGCCTCGGGGAGATCGTGGCCCGCATGAACGCCGAGGGGCACTCTATAGACGAGGTCAAGGTACGCAATCTGCTGTGCAAGGGACGCGCTGCTTTGCGTCCATTGCGTGACGAGATCGTCGGCCGCCGGGAAGGAGCACGATCCCGGTGAGCCTGAACGACGCCATCGGTCCCGACGGGTTCGACTTCGATGAAGTCGACTCTCTCGTCGAGACGATGTATCAGGAACTGCTCGACCGGACACGCTCCAGTGTCGATCCCGCAGCCAGCCTGGCGGAGATTATGAGCACCGCGCCGCAAGCACCGCAGGATCAACCCGATGCCTGCGGTGGTCGCCGTCAGCATGGATCGGGGCTGGCGGAAGCCTTGATCGTGGCGGAACCGATTGATCTGGATCTGGCGTTCGTGCTCTGCTTCGGTGACGTGATCGGCCGCACGATCGATGCCACTCTCGATCTCATGCACGCGCTCACCTACGACCCGAACGCCGGCCATGCGCGGGAGCTTTGCAGTGCACTGATGCGCAACGCTACTCTCGCCCGCGATTTCGAGCCGACCCGGGCAAGCGCCGGTGAGATGGAGTTCGCGCTCGAACTGGCCACGCCTGCCGACCTCGCCGACGATCTCGACCGAGCCGACGATCTCGACTGGGCCCGCATCGTGGCCCGCGCACGCTTCCTCGACTTCGCGCGTATCTTCGCCCTCTGTCTCACTCGGGCGCTCGAATCCGAGGCGGGACCGGCGCTCGACCTCGCCCGCCATGTCGCCGAACTGTTGACGACCGCCAGCGACGTTGCACTGCGCCGCACGATGGTCCGCAACCTCAAGGAGATTAGATACGTCAATGCCGCAGGTCGGGACATGTCGTGGCTAGACGCCTACGACATGCCGATGCCGGTCGGCACCATCTGGGATGCGCACACGATTCTCCCGCCCGCTCAGGCTGCGAAGGTGGAGGCTCACTCCATCAAGATCGGGCGGGGCCTCCACCGACTCCAACCTATATAGGTCAGCTGCGCAGGACCGATAGACCCGGCCGACGGGTGGCCGGGTCGCGGCTCGCCTGGTCTATCTGAAGCCGTGCAGACAGGCCGGGCGGGTCAGTCGCAGCTATAACGTGTCAGCACGTTGGTTGTGATGCGTCAATGTCGACGCTTGCAACATTTCATGGCGGCTGGGATAGCGACCGCGTCATGGGACCTCAAACCGTGATGGCTGCCAAGCAGACCCACGGCCTCGGAGCGCTCGTGAAGGCGAACCGCACAGCCTGCGCGCAAACACATAGTCGGCACTGCCTGGTGAAACCTGTGGGGCCGGGAGAGCGCGGACAGCCAGAGCCGATCCGCCCAGGTGTACCTGACCCGTGCGACGTGGCGGCGCAGCACGGCGTTCTCGTGGCGAAGGACGAGTAGTTCCGCGTCCTTGGACATGTCATGGCGCACGGCCACGGCCAGCGCACCGAGGAAACGACGGGTGGTCCGATAAACGACCGAGAGAATCATGCCTCGATCATGGCCAATCGGCAGCGACGCGCGGGGGTTACTCCAACCGACGCAATCCTGTAAGCGAGCCCTACACGCGCGAGCCGGTGTGGAAAGTGCCATCTCCCATGCGGTGTGCGGTTTCGGCATCCGCATGGCCAGATATCAGGGCCTGGTGAAGGCGCACCTTTAGAACGTGCTGACTGCCGCCGCGATCAACCTCGTCCGAGTGGATGCGTGGTTACGCGGCATACCGACCGCAGGCACCCGGCCCAACCGGCTTGCCGCGCTCCGACAGGCGGCGGCCGTCTAACGCCGATTGGCCAACGGTGTCAGATCTGGCGTCACACCTCACGCGGGTAGGCCGTGAACGCCAGCAGGTCCTTGTGGGGCGGCCTCCACGTGTTCGGTGGCCTTGGGGAACTTCGTTGTGGTACTTCAACTTCACCCGGCGCTCGTCGGCCTGGCCGTACTCGGGCCCGCACAAAGTCGGCCTCGGCGCCCATCAGCTG
>NZ_DASYZI010000374.1:0-1648 GCF_035946395.1 Actinocrinis sp. | reverse complement strand
CTGCGTAGATTCACCCGCCACGGGGGTCGCGGCTTCTTCCACCACTTCGGCTTCCACTCGCTGTGGCATGGCGGCGTGTGGGCGATCATCCTGTGGCTCCTGGTGATCGCGGCAGTGGTGTTCGTGGCCGTACGTCTCTTCAATCGCCGCCGCTCGCCCTAGGCCGAGCCGACACCGCACTGTGACTTCCGGCTGTCAACGCCGTGCCGGGCCCGTACTCGCGCGCACCACGAGCGTCGCGGCAGTGGGCACCGTACGCACACCGACGCCCGGCTCCTCCTCCAGAATCAGCCGCAGCGCACGCTCGCCGATTTCTTCAAGCGGCAGGCGAACCGTGGTCAACGCCGGATGCAGATCGACGGCGTGCGGCAAGTCGTCGAAGCCGATGACGGAAACGTCCCGGGGTACCACGCGGCGCGGGTCGTCGTGCACGGCGGCGAGCACTCCGGCGGCCATGAGGTCGTTGAGGGCGAAGATTGCCGTCACGTCGGGAATGCGGCGCAGCAGCCCGATCGCCGCGGCCCGCCCGCCCTCGCGGGTGAAGTCGGCCTCGACGACGTGTTCTTCCGGCAACCGCGCCCCAACGCAGCCCAGTCCTGAACGGACCCCCTCCAGCCGATGCGCGACGGTCTCCAACTCGCGCGGACCGCAGATCACTGCGATCCGGCGGTGACCGAGTTCCCACAGATACCGCGCGGCCTGCGCCGCGCCGCCGCGATGGTCCGGGAGCACCGCGTCCGCGTGCACACCGTGCTGGCCGACCAGCGCCACCCGCCCGCCCTGCTGCTCGAACGCCTCGATCTGTCCGGCCAGCCGGGCCGTGTAGCCCGGATCGGTGAATCCGCTGCCCGCGAGCAGCACCCCCCGAGCCCGCTGCGCGCGCAGCATGGCGAGGTATTCGAGCTCAAGATCCCGGTCGCGGAAGGTCGCGGCGAGCATCACCATCAGGCCGTGCGCCCGCGCCACGCGCATCGCGCCCGCGGCGATCGCGGAGAAGTACGGATCGGCGACGTCGTGCACGACCAGCCCGACCACCGGACTCGACGCGCGCGCCAGCGCCTGAGCGGGACCGTTGGAGACGTAACGCAGCTCCGAGGCAGCAGCGAAAACCCGCGCGCGCAACGCGTCGCTGACCACGCGGCCGCCCGACCCGTGCAGCACCCGCGAAGCCGTCGCGAGCGAGACCCCGGCGCGCTGCGCGACCAGGCTCAGCGTCGCGGCGCCGGTCTGCGCCGCCGCGCCGGGCCGCCGCGACCGTCCGTTGTCCATCCCCGCACTCTAGCGCACTGGAAAGCGCTTTCCGGAGAGCTGACCAAGCCCAACCGACGGAACGTCAAGGTAGTCTCGGCCTGATGACAGCGTTCTACGAGGCCCGCATCCGCGCCGAGTGGCAGGACTGGACCTTCGGCGCGCATCAAGCGGCGGCCCGAGCCGCCGCGGCCGAGGACCTGATCACGCTACGCCGCCAGTACACCGAACTGAGCGAGCAGGACCTGCTACGCCTCGCGGACTCCTGGCGCTCGGACGACACCTCAAGCGCCTACTTCACCTTCGCCGCCGCGGACAGCGCTGAGGCCGACCCCGCGCTGGTCGCCGTCAGCGCGACCTTCGTCAGGGCACTGTTCCACGAACTCGCCGACCAAGCCCC
>NZ_DASYZI010000373.1:0-93076 GCF_035946395.1 Actinocrinis sp. | reverse complement strand
GGCGGAACTGCCCAAGACGCGGTCCGGCAAGATCATGCGGCGGCTGCTCAAGGACGTCGCGGAGGAGCGCGCGCTCGGCGACACCACGACGCTGACCGACGCCGGCGTCATGGACCTGATCAAGGCCAAGCTCCCGCACGCGGCCGAGGAGTGATCTCAGGTCACCTTTCGACGCAGTAGGTTTCGCGGCATGTGTCCGGTTGATCGATGACCGGGCACATGCCGTGGCGCTTTCCGGAGTGGGCGCTGGGCGCATGGAGTTGCTGTGGGCATGGGACTGGAGTCGAGAAAGAAATTTGTCGATATAGATACAGATAGCTTTGTGGTCTTTCTACAATTGCCAACCTGCTGTGAAGCGAGCGCCGGGGATCAAGCACTGGGAAATCGCGCACTGGGAATCGAGCGCCGTGAAACGTGCGCCGGACGAGCGTGACGCACCTCTCCACTGACAACTTGTGCACTGACCACTTGTGCCCTGGCCGCCTGCCGCGCATTCAGCCTAATAGCCGCATAATCCGACATAGCTTGGGGTAGCTGGGCAGCGTAATCAGGTAGGGGTCATCGGGTACGGACGCGCCCGACCGCTTCCGTTCCGCCGCGATCCGGAGGTTCTCATGGCTGCGACCGTCGGCTCCCGTACCGACCAGGTGAACGGCGACCACAAGCTGAGCGCTCTGGTCTCGTCCGCTACCAAGGACGTATCCACCCTCATGCGCGACGAGATCGCGCTCGCGAAGGCCGAAGTGCGTCGCGACGTGAAGCAGGCGGCTACCGGCAGCGGACTGTTCGCGGCAGCCGGAGTGCTCGCCGTTTTTGCGCTGATCATGCTGTCCTTCGCGGCCGCGTATGGGATCCACAACTTCGGGCTCGGGCTCGCCTGGTCGTGGTTGATCGTGGCCGGTGTTTACCTGCTGATCGGCGCGTTGTGCGGCGGAATCGGGATGCTACGCCTCAAGGGGATACGTGGTGTCGATGCGACGAAGCGCACGGCGAACAAGTCGATCGCTGTCCTGAAGCGGACCGTGCGTTAGTCCACCAGCCGTTAATCAGTGGGCCAAGTAACTCAACGCACCCCTCGGAGACACCGCCCGGTCAGTCATCTATGCAATGCTGGCGCCCATGCCTTCTGACCTGTCGCCGGTGTACGTGGAAGGCGCCTGGACACACCGCGAGATCCCCGCGAACGGCGCACGCTTCCACGTGGTCGAACTCGGCGAAGGCCCGCTCGTGTTGTTCCTGCACGGCTTCCCGCAGTTCTGGTGGACCTGGCGGGACCAGTTGACGGCGTTCGCGGACGCGGGCTACCGCGCGGCCGCGATGGACCTGCGGGGCTACGGCGGTAGCGACAAGACGCCGCGCGGCTATGACCCGATAACCCTGACGATGGACGTGACCGGCGTGATCCGGGCTCTGGGCGAGGCGAACGCCGTGGTCGTCGGACACGGCTGGGGCGCCACACTCGGTTGGACCGCCGCGACGATCCGGCCAAAGACCGTACGACGGCTCGTCGTCGTCGGCGCCGGGCATCCACGGCGGCAGCGTGCGACTCTGCTGACCGATCCCGCGCAGATGCGCGCCGGAAAGCACGTGTTCGCCGCACAGCGTCCGATGGCTGCGGAGCGGTCGCTGGTGCGCGATGGCGGCGTGGTCGTCGGGCGGATGCTGCGGGATTGGAGCGGCCCGGACTGGCCGGCCGACGACGTGGCCCAGCGCTACGAGCAGGCGATCGCGATCCCCGGAGTCGCGCACTGCTCGCTTGAGTACTTTCGCTGGTGGATGCGTTCCCTGCTGCGCCCTGACGGGATCGAGTACCAACAGCGGATGCGCACGCCGACCGAGGTTCCCACGCTTCATCTGCACGGTGCGCTGGACGGCGTGGTACTCACCCCGACCGCGCGTGGCTCGGGGCGACACGTCAATGCGCCGTACCGGTGGCGACTGCTCGACGGCGTCGGGCACTTCCCGCAGGAAGAGGCGCCGAAGGTGTTCACCAACGAGGTGCTCAACTGGCTGCGTGACGACGAGCCGGACCGCTGAACGCAGCCGGACGCTGAGTTACGTCTAGATGCCGCGTTACATCTGGACACCGTGTTCCGTCTAGACCCTGCATTACGTCGTCGCTCGGCTACTTGTGCAAGTTGGGAGTCACCGCGAAGTAGAGGGCGACCACCGAGCCGACGGCCATCAGCGGAGTAAGGAACGCGGTCTCCAGCTTCTCGCCGGTGCGCTTGATCACCGGTATGCCGAAACGCGTCGGGATCGGCCAGAGCAGCGGGCAGCCGCGTTCGGTGAGGCAGTCGCCAGCCAGGTGAGTCAGTGCGCCGAGTCCGACGGCGACGGGCAGCCACGCCGGGTCCGCCCCGATCCAACGGTCCATCACGAACGTCCCGCCGACTGCCAGGAGCAGCACCACACCCCACGATTGGACGCCCTTACCGGGAGGGGACAGGTGCAACGCGCGGATCGCGAGGGACAGCAATACGTAGACGAGTCCAAGCGTGAAAGGCCGCCCGAGGTAGTGTGCGCCGGCCCACGTGCCGCCGGTGACCGCGGCGACGAACAGCAACGAGTGCGTGGCGTGCCGATGCCCGCCGGAGATCCACTCGACGAAGCGGCAGAACGCATGTGAGACCGGACCGAGGAAGTGCGCGATGGTGCCGTCGGGGTGGTCCAGGTCGGGCAGCAGCGCGGAGCCGGCCGTGACGAACGTGCCGAGCAGGATGTCCTTGGTCTCCAGGTGGGCCGGCCACTGCGCGGCCGGAACCCAGGCAGCCGCGGCGGCCCAGGCGAGCGCACCGCTGGTCGAGTGCGAATGTCCGAGCATGCAGCCGCCCCCAAGGAGTTCCGTTGTTCTACAAGCCAATGTTCTACAGGCCAACCACCGACATGTTGATCAGACAGTAGCAACATCGTGCCGTGATTAAGGAGCACCATGCCGATTGAGGAGCCCGTACCGATTGACGAACGCTGCCCCGAGAGCCGTGATGAGCGCAATCGGTGCGACGACGCGATCAGATGGCGCAGCCTGCTGTGTCGACACCAGAGGTCTCAGTCGAGCCGCGCCGCGCGTCGGGGCCCACCTGACTGGCCGTCAGGGCGTAGCCGGTGGAGTTGTCCTGTAGGGACTTGGCGAACACCACGCCGTATACCTCACCGGTCGGGGTGAGCAGCGGGCCGCCGGAGTTGCCCTGAAGGACCTGCGCGTATAGCGAGAAGATGTCGCGGGTGGCGGAGCCCTGCTGGTAAATGTCCTGACCCTGCGCCTGGATCTCCTGCCGGATACGCGCGGCCACCGGCGTGAACGGGCCGTCCTCGGGGAAGCCGGCGACCACCGCGTTGTCTCCGCTGGCACCTGACGCATCGAAGGCGAGGGGAGCGGAGTGCAGGTCTGGCACGTAAAGCACTGCGATATCGCTGGTCGGGTCGAAAAGCACGACCGTGGCGCGATACAACGGCCCTTCGCCGCCGATCTGCACAGTCGGATGCGTTACGCCGCCGACGACATGAGCGTTCGTCATCACGTGCTGAGGTGCGTAGACGAAGCCTGAACCCTCGATCTGCTTTCCGCAGCTCGGCGCGTTACCGACGATCTTGACGATCGACTTACGAGCCTTGGCCACGCCAGCCTCGGCGAGCACCTTCGAGTCGGGCGCGGGCACGTTCGCGATCTGCTCGTGCGTGAACGGGGCGAAGACCTGCGGGAATCCGCTGCGGTCCAGGACCGTGGCGAAGGACCGGAACCAGCTCTGCGCGTCCGCCGGCAGCACCTGCTTCATGCCGTTGAGCAGCGCCGAGTTGCGCACCTGCTGGGCGACGACAGGCATGGTCGAGTTCACCAGGGCCAGTCCGAGAAACCAGGCGACTAAGAGCACGGAGATCACCGACACCGCGGCGCCCGCGGTCTGGTCCACCGCCTGCACCGGCCGCCAGGTGATCTCCCGGCGCAGCCGACCGCCCAGGGTCGTGGCCAGGACCTGCCCGATCACCGCGAGCACGAGCACCGCGCACAGCGAGATGGTCGAGACGACCAGCGAGGCGGTGAAACGCTGCATCAAGATCGGCACAAGCCACAGGCCGAGCATCAGACCGCCGACGAAGCCGACGAAGGACAGCACGCCGACGACGAAGCCCTGGCGGTAGCCGGAGACCGCGAAGGCGACGGCGATGACGATCAGGATCAGATCGAGCAGGTCCACGCGTACACCTTCACTCGCCGCCGCGCTGGTGGTGGGCGCTCGCTCGCCCCGATCTCACTGGTCACCGCTCATTCGACACCGCATCACCGGTCACCGCCGGACTCGTCCGCGTCGCCCGAGCCGGTCGCAAAAGGGCGTTGGTCGGCGGGCCGCATGGTGCTCGACCTGACGGTGAGCGCGGTGACCTGCTCAGGCAGATCCTCAAGCCGGTCGTGGTTCCACGGCCGTTCCCAGCCGCCGAGGCGGAGGATCGCGTCGAGCAGTCCGGCGGTGAAGCCCCAGACGAGCATGCCGTCGGCGTGGAACGCGGGGCCGGTGTAGCCGGAGGGGTGCCGCACTCGCACTCGATTGCCCGGGTCGGCCAGCTGCGCCACAGGCACTCGGTGCACCGCGGCCACCTCCAGCGGGCTGACGACGCGCGGCGGCGTAGGAGAGTGCCACCACCCAAGAACGGACGCGACCATGAAATCACTCGGTTGCAGGTAGAGCTCGGGCAGCTGCCCGAAGACGGCGACGGACGTGGGGTCGACGCCAGTCTCCTCCTGCGCTTCGCGCAGCGCCGCCTGCACCGGCCCGCGGTCCTCGGGGTCGATTCGGCCGCCCGGGAAGGCTGGCTGGCCAGCGTGCGCACGCAGCGTGGCGGCACGTTCGGTGAGCAGCACGTCGGGTTCCGGGTCGTCCGCCGATCCGCCGGCGCCGAACAGGATCAGCACGGCCGAGCGACGCGGCTCGCCGGGCAGCGTCCGGGGCCTCGGCCGGAAGCTGAGCCAGTTCGGTGCGACGTCGTGCAGCGCCGTGGCCAGCGGCTGAAGCCAGAGCGGCAGGTCGGCGGTATCCGTCAGTACCTTATGGAACGCTGCCTCGTCGAAGCCGGTCCGCTCGGGCTTGTCGCGGCCGATCGCCTCGTCCCCCGCGGCGCTCACTAAACCGCCTTCCGCGCCGCCGCCAGCGATGCCGCCTCGCGGGCCGACGCGGGACGCAGCAGCGCCTCGGCCTTCAGCGGGTCGGTCTCGCCGGTCGCCCGGGACGGGCACAGCGCGGCCACCGGACAGGCTCCGCAGGCCGGCCGTCGCGCATGACATACCCGGCGGCCGTGAAAGATGAGCCGGTGGGAGAGCATCGTCCATTCCTCTTTCGGGAACAGCGCGCCCACCGCGTGCTCGACCTTGACCGGATCGTCCTCCTGAGTCCAGCCGAAGCGGCGGGACAGGCGGCCGAAATGCGTGTCCACGGTGATCCCGGGCACGCCGAACGGCTTCCCGGTCTTGGGATCGACGGCGTTGCCGAGCACCACGTTGGCCGTCTTGCGCCCCACGCCCGGGAGCTTGACCAGCTCGTCCAGCGTGCGCGGCACCTCCCCGCCGTACTGGTCACGCAGCGCCACGGACAGACCGAGCAGCGACTTGGCCTTGTTCCGGTAGAAGCCGGTGGGCCTGATCAGCTCCTCCAGCTGCGCCGGATCCGCCACCGCCATGTCCTGCGCCGCCGGATACCTGGCGAACACGGCAGGTGTCGTCAGGTTCACACGCACGTCCGTGCACTGCGCCGAGAGCACCACGGCGACGATCAGCTCGAACGGGTTATCGAAGTCCAGCTCGCAGCGCGCGTCCGGATAGGCCTCGGCCAGTATCCGGTTGATCTTCCGCGCGCGACGCACCAGCGCGGCGTGCGACTCCACCTGCCGCGCCGCGGCCTCGGGCCGGGCTCGCCGCGGGCGCACGACTCTGGGCGCCGCCTTGACTTCGTTCTCAACACTCACTGCCCCAGCCTAGAGTCACGGACCGGTCTTGCGACGCCACCATCGCCACCTTCCGCCACAACCAGCAGCGCCTGTATCACGGGCAGAATAGGTGTGGCGTTCCCGAGTATGTGAATTACCGTGTGGTAGGCCACACTGTTCGGTGCAGGGCCATAACAGATTGCGGTCAGGCGTCGAGTCGTCCCGGACGACCGGCGACCGAAGCCGCAGAGGAGCGGCTTAACCGCCGATGGAGGGTTCGTCAGTGGAGGACGTGCTGCGCCGGAGCCCGTTGTTCGCCGCGTTGGACGAAGAGGCGTCGAACTCGCTGCTCAAGTCGATGACGGAGATCGCGCTCAGCCGCGGCGATGCGCTTTTCCACGAGGGCGACCCGGGCGACGCACTGTATGTCGTGGTCGAGGGGAAGATCAAGCTCGGCCGCTCGTCCGGCGACGGCCGCGAGAACCTGACGGCGGTACTCGGTCCGGGAGAGATGTTCGGCGAGCTGTCCCTCTTCGATCCGGGACCGCGCACCTCCACCGCCACCGCGCTGACCTCCACCCGGCTGCTCGCCCTCGGCCACACCGAGTTGCAGCCGTGGCTCTCGGCCCGGCCCGAAGTAGCCCGCTCGCTGCTGCGGGCCATGGCGCGCAGGCTGCGCCGCACCAACGAGACGCTGGCCGACCTGGTGTTCTCCGACGTACCCGGCCGAGTGGCGAAGGCGCTGCTCGACCTGTCCACCAGGTTCGGGCAGCCCGCCGGAGAAGAGCAAGAGGGGATCAAGGTCTCGCACGACCTGACGCAGGAGGAGCTGGCGCAACTTGTCGGCGCGTCCCGCGAGACGGTGAACAAGGCGCTGGCCGACTTCGCGCAGCGCGGCTGGATCAAGCTGGAGGCGCGTGCCGTCATCCTGCTGGACACGGTGCGCCTCGCCCGGCGTGCGCGTTAGCCGGAACTCTTCGCGTCGAGGTACTCCAACTGCGCGAGTACGGACAGTTCGGCAGCAGGCCACAAACCGGGATCGACGTCCGCGTAGACGCGGCGGACAATTTCCCGCGCCGTACGGTCACCTGCCGCCAGCGCCGCCTCAACTTGGGCCAACCGTGCAGCGCGGTGCTTGAGGTAGAACTCGACCGCCACGCCGGGCTCGGCGACGATCGGGCCGTGCCCCGGTAGTACGACACTGACCGCGCCTGAGTCGGCCATCTGCCGAATACGCGTCAACGAGTCGAGATACTCGGCGAGTTTGCCGTCAGGGTGCGCGACGAGTGTCGTACCGCGCCCGAGAACTGTGTCACCGGTCAACAGCGCACGGTCCGCAGGCAACAGGAACGAGAGCGAGTCGCCGGTGTGCCCGGGAGTCGCCACGACGCGGATCTCCAGCCCGCCGACCGTGAACGCGTCGCCGTCGCCGAGTCCTTCCGATCCGAGCCGCTGCATCGGATCGAGCGCACGGACCGGCGCACGCGTGAGCTCGGCGAAGCGGCGGGCGGCCTCGGCGTGGTCGGGGTGGCCGTGCGTCAGCAGGATCGACGCGACGCGGGCGCCGACCGCCGCGACCCGTTCGAGCACGGCCGCGAGATGGCCTTCGTGCCGCGGACCCGGATCGACGACGACGGCTTCGGCCGAGCCCGGCTCGATCAGCACCCACGTGTTCGTGCCGTCGAGCGTCATCGGGGACGGGTTCGGGGCCAGCACCAGCGTGGCGCGCGGCGTCGCCGGTCCTGAGCCGACCGGTCCGGGCCTCGCCCCGGGGATCAGTCCGCTCCGTCCGGGTTGGTCTGAGCGCCGATTTCAACAGTGAGCTCGACCTCGACCGGGGCGTCCAATGGCAGGACCGCGACGCCCACCGCCGAGCGCGCGTGCACCCCCGCCTCGCCGAAGACCTTGCCGAGCAGTTCACTCGCCCCGTTGACCACGGCGGGCTGACCGGCGAAGTCCGGCGCGGAGGCGACGAAGCCGACCAGCTTGACGACCCGCCGGACCCGGGACAGCTCACCGATCTCGGCCCTGATCGCGGCGAGCGCGTTGAGGGCGCAGCGCTCGGCAAGCTGCTTGGCCTCGTCGGCGGACACCTCGGCGCCGACCTTGCCGGCTTTCAGCAGCGCACCGTCCACGGTGGGCAGCTGCCCCGAGGTGAAGACCAACGAACCGGAACGCACGGCGGGGACGTACGCGGCCAGCGGCTTGGGGACCTGCGGGAGCGTCAGCCCGAGGTCGGCCAGGCGCTGCTCGGGCGTCGCGCCGAGTGCCGCGCCGCCGGCGGTCACTACTGCTTCTCCCGCTTCATGTAAGCCACCAGCTGCTCCGGGTTCGGACCCGGGACCACCTGGACCAGTTCCCATCCGTCCTGGCCCCAGTTGTCCAGGATCTGCTTCGTCGCGTGCACGAGCAAGGGCACGGTCACGTACTCCCACTGCTTGGTCATGGCCAGAGCCTAACGGGTTGGCCGCGCTCCCTGCCGCTTCGTCTCCTATTAGGCTCGTGCCTGTGACGAACGCAGCCGACGCGCGCCAGACCAAGCCGGACTGGTCAGCCGTCCGCCTGCACGTGGTCACCGGAAAGGGCGGCACGGGCAAGACCACCGTCGCGGGCGCGCTGGCCCTCGCGCTGGCCGCCGGAGGCGAGCGGCCCGGGGCACGGCGGGTCCTGCTGGTCGAGGTCGAGGGGCGGCAGGGTCTGGCCCAGCTGTTCGAGGCCGCGCCGCTTCCGTACGAGGAACGGCGGGTCGCGGTCACTCCGGACGGCGGCGAGGTGTGGGCGCTCGCCATCGACGCCGAGCAGGCGCTGCTCGAATACCTCGACATGTTCTACAAGCTCGGCCCGGCGGCGCGCGTGCTGCGCCGGTTCGGCGCGATCGACTTCGCCACCACGATCGCGCCCGGCATCCGCGACGTGCTGCTGACCGGCAAGACCTGCGAGGTGGTGCGTCGGCGTGCCGAGTCAGGGCAGGGGCCGGGGCACGGCCACGACCGGGTGTTCGACTACGACGCAGTGGTGATGGACGCGCCGCCGACCGGCCGGATCACCCGTTTCCTCAACGTGAACTCGGAGGTTTCGGGGCTGGCCCGGGTCGGACCGATCCGCAACCAGGCCGACGCGGTGATGCGAGTGCTGACCAGCGCGCAGACCGCGGTGCACTTCGTCACGCTGCTTGAGGAGATGCCGGTGCAGGAGACCCTCGACGGCTTCGCCGACCTGCGCGCGGCTGGCCTTCCGGCCGGCGGGGTGATCGTGAACCAGGCGCGTCCGATAGTGCTGCCGGAGGACCGGCTCAAGAAGGCCGCGCAGCCCGGTGGTCTGGATCAGGCCGAGCTGGAGGCCGGACTCGCTCCTGTCGGCTTGGCCGATCCGGAGGTGGTCACGGCACTCGCCGCGTTGGCCGCCGAGCACGCGCAGCGGGTGCTGCTCGAAGCAGAGCAGCGCGAGGCGCTGGCCGCGACCGAAGCGCCGATGTACGAGCTGCCGCTGCTCGGCGACGGAGTCGACCGAGTAGGGCTCGACCTGCTCGCGCGGGAACTGCGCCGTCAGGGCGCGGCGTGACCGTGGACGCGAACATGACTGTGGCTGTGGCTGTGGCTGTGCACGTGAACATGACCGTGAACGGACAGGGGGCGGCGTGAACGGAGCCGTGCGCCGGTTGGAGCTGGACCGGCTGCTGGATTCGTCGGACACCAAGATCGTGGTCTGCTGCGGGTCGGGCGGGGTCGGCAAGACCACCACCGCAGCCGCCTTCGCGCTGCGCGCCGCCGAGCGCGGCCGCGACGTGGTGGTGCTGACCATCGACCCGGCGCGGCGGCTGGCCCAGTCGCTCGGACTGACCGAGCTGGACAACACCCCGCGCGAGGTGGCCGGGATCGACCGGTCGAGCGGCGGCCGGCTGCACGCGATGATGCTCGACATGAAGCGGACCTTCGACGAGATCGTGGTCGACCACGCCGATCCGGAGCGAGCGCGGCAGATCCTGGCGAACCCGTTCTACCAGTCGCTGTCCGCCAGCTTCGCCGGCACGCAGGAGTACATGGCGATGGAGAAGCTGGGCCAGCTGCGGGCGCGCGGCGAGTGGGACCTGATCGTGGTGGACACTCCGCCGAGCCGCTCGGCGCTGGACTTCCTGGACGCCCCGGACCGGCTCGGCTCGTTCCTCGACGGCCGGCTCATCAGAATCCTGTCGGCGCCGGCGAAGGTCGGCGGGGTCGGCGCGTTCCGGCTGCTGGCCGGCGGGGTCGGGCTGGTGACCGGGACGCTGGGCAAGATCCTCGGCTCGACGCTGCTGGGCGAGGTGCAGTCCTTCGTCGCCGCGCTGGACACCATGTTCGGCGGCTTCCGCGAACGCGCCGAGCGCACCTACAAGCTGTTACAGACCGAAGGCACCGCCTTCGTGGTGGTCGCCGCGCCCGAGCCGGACGCGCTGCGCGAGGCCTCGTACTTCACCGAGCGGCTGGCCACCGACAAGATGCCGCTCGCCGGACTGGTACTCAATCGGGTGCACCTGCCGACGGCCGACATCACCGCGGAACGTGCGCTGGCCGCCGCAGAGCAGCTGACGAACGGTAAGAGTGGTAAGGCTGCCAAACGGTCAACGCGTAAGAACGGCAAGAACGGCGGTGAGACCGCTGCGGCCGTTGATGGCGAGGCACCTGCCGAGGATGAGACGCAGGCCACCGCACTCGCCGCCGCGTTGCTGCGGCTGCACGCCGAGCGGGTGGTGCTCTCCCGCCGGGAGCGCAGACTGGCCGGACGCTTCCTGGCCAACCACCCGGGGATCCCGGTCCTCGAACTGGCCGCGCAAGCCGAGGACATCCACGACCTGGACGGATTGCGCGAAGTCATCGCGCTCTCAGCCTGACACTCGCTCTGACGCCTGACGGCGCGTTAAGCCGCCCAAGTAGCCCAAATGGTCCGGCCTCGCCCCCTGCCCGATTGGGGGCGCAACAGACCATCGCGTCTCAGCGAATCACTTCAACGATTCATCAGTACTTCAGCTACCAGCAGTCACAACCGTGCGCTGCCGCAGGTAAGCCTCACGCTTACCTTCCAGGACCTTGCGCCACGAGCGGACATCGGGCCGCCGCCGCAACAGCGCCCGCCGCTCACGTTCCGTCATTCCACCCCAAACGCCGAACTCGACCCGGTTGTCGAGGGCGTCCGCCAGGCACTCGGTACGTACCGGACACGCAGCGCACACCGTCTTGGCGCGATTCTGCGCAGCACCCTGTACGAACAACTCGTCGGGGTCCATTCCCCGGCACGCTGCCGCTATCGTCCAGTCCTCCACCCAGTTCTTGACCGCACCGTCCGCCGCGGCCATCACCTTCACCGACACTTCGTTCTCCGACACTGTCATCTCCGGTGCCGTCCTCTCAGCCTCGAGGCTCCCCCAACGGCGGCCGATACCCTCCGGTGACAGCGATGCCGTGACCGCCAACGACCGGGACGGAACTACCGCCACCGTGACCGCAGCACACGCTGACCGGAGCGACCGGCACGACATCCGCACTTGTCGTACTAGCCCTACCGCACACACCCGGCGCCTGACGTGCCGGATGTCGATACCGCCGAATGGACTCTCGAGGCGTTCCCGCACTTCGGGAGGCACCTTCCGCGAAGAGATCTCTTCAGCTAGCACGACATTACGGATAACCATCAGCGCTCGACAGTCCCCGAACTGGTCAATCTCGTATGGCCCGTCCGGACTACCTGAGTTGTAGCAACTGGGCCACAGAATTCGCGGGTGTCGCCCCTCTCCGCACCCACCGCAGGCTCGGACCGTACTCTGGTCCGCATGGCGACAGGACGTACTGGCTACTACTCCGGAGCGAGCGGTGTCGGCCGGCTGATATCCCACCTGGGCACGTTCGTCGTGATCAGCGCGCTGGCCGGGGTGCTCATCGCCGGACTGACACTGCCCTTCGTGGGCAGCTTCGGGCTGACCGCCAAGGCAGCCTCCGACCACTTCGAGGACCTGCCGGTGGACTTCGCGGCGCCGGTACTGCCCCAGCGTACGAAGATCCTGGCCGACGACGGCTCGCTGATCGCGTACACCTGGGGCGACTACGGCAACCGGATCGTGGTGCCGATGTCACAGATCAACCCGAGCATGCCGCACGCCCTCGTCGCCATCGAGGACATCCGCTTCTACCAGCACGGCGGCATCGACATCAAGGGCACCATGCGCGCGCTGCTCAACAACTCGTCCGGCGGAAACACGCAGGGCGGTTCGTCGATCACCCAGCAGTACGTGAAGAACGTGCTGCTGCTGGAGGCCGGCACGGACAAGGCCAAGCAGCAGGCCGCGATCGCCGACACGTTCTCGCGCAAGATCACCGAGCTCAAGTACGCGATAGCGGTGGAGAAGACGCTCAGCAAGGACCAGATCCTGGAGCGTTACCTCAACCTGGTCTACTTCGGCAACGGTTCGTACGGCGTCGAAGCGGCGGCCGAGCGGTACTTCTCCACCACGGCGAACAAGCTGACGCCGCCTCAGGCCGCCATGCTGGCCGCGATCGTCAACAGCCCGACCGAGTTCGACCCGTTCGCGCACCCGACGGACACGATGACCCGTCGCAACATCGTGCTACAGGACATGGCGAACCCGTCGCTGAACTACATCACCCCGGCGCAGGCGGCGCAGTACGAGAAGCAACCCCTCGGTCTGAAGCCGACAACGCCGCACAGCGGCTGCATCGAGGCGCAGGGCTCGGCGCAGTTCTTCTGCAACTACGTGTACGAGAGCTTCCTGGCCGACCCGGCGTACGGGAAGACCGTCGACGACCGCAAGGCGATGTGGGACCTCGGCGGCCTGACGATCCAGACCACGATGAGCCAGCAGGACGAGCACTCCTCGGACGCCGCGATCGCGACCCGTGTCTACGGCACCGACCTGGCGAAGCACGACATCGCCTCCGCGCTGGTCATGGTCCAGCCCGGCACCGGTCAGATCAAGGCGATGGCGCAGTCGGCCCGGATGGGCAGCAGCTCGGGCCAGACGTACATCAACCTGTCCGCCGACAAGGCGCACGCGGGCACCAACGGCTTCCAGGCCGGTTCGTCGTTCAAGATCTTCGTCGGTCTGGCCGCGCTCGAACAGGGCATCAACCCGAACCAGGTGGTAGACGCACCGGCGACGCTCGACGACGTCGGTGCGCAGGTCGCGGTGTGCGCGGGCAGCCAGACGCACATCACGTGGCCGCCAGATCAACCCGAGTCCGGTAAGTACGCACCGTCGAACGACGATCACGCAGACCACCCGACGGCAATGCCCAACGCGTACGCACAGTCCATCAACACGTACTTCCTGAAGCTGGAAGAGACGACCGGGCTGTGCAAGCCCGCGCAGATCGCCGAGTCGATGGGCGTCACGCAGGACAACGACTCCGGCACCGGTAAGTCGTTGCAGCAGATCCTCTCGTTCACCCTCGGCACCAACCTGATCACCCCGGTCGAGATGGCGAGCGCGTACGCCACCCTCGCGGCGCAGGGCACGTACTGCGTGCCTTACGTGATCACGCAGGTGACCGACGTGTCCGGCAAGTCGTACGGTGGGCAGTCCAAGAACTGCCGACAGGTACTCGACCCGAACATCGCCAACGAGATGACCTCGATGCTGCAAGGCGTCGTAACGGTCGGAACGGCCGCCGGCGCGGTCCCGCTGAGCAGCACCCGCCCGATCGCGGGCAAGACGGGCACCACCGACTCAGGCGTCGCGACCTGGTTCGACGGCTACACCCCGCAGCTCGCCGCGGCGACCTGGACCGGCTACGTGAACTGGAACTCGACCACGAAGCTGGCCGACGTCAAGATCGGCCCGTCGTACTACTCCGGCCAGATCTTCGGCGCGTCGATCTCCGCACCGACCTTCAACGACGCGATGACCGGCGCGCTAGCCGGTACCGCAGTACAACCCTTCACCCCGCCGACCGGCTTCACCCAGCCGGGCACCAACCCAGACAAGGGCAAGGGCGGCAAGGGTGGGAACACCACCGGCGGCTTCCCCGGCGGAGGCTTCATCGGCGGGCTGATCGGCGGCGGAAACACCACCGGCGGCCAATAGCACCGCCAACGAACCGACCCACCCCACCGCACCACCCGTGTCTCCCGCACATCCACCAATCGGCAGCTGCGGCACCCAGCAACCCGCGCAGCTGCCGACGACCGGCTAGCGGCTAGCGGCTAGACGTCCGTCCTCCCACCCAGCCGCCAACTAAGGCACCCCCACCAGGCGCTCAGTCCCCGACGACACGACACCCAACCACTCCCAATTGCCCCAAGCACATCATCCGCTCCATCACCGCCCCCCACCTCCACCCACCCCTCACCCGCTAAGCGCCGTCTTCACCATGGCCGCGACCCGTCCACCCTCAGCCCGCCCGGCGATCTTCGGCGTGAGCACCTTCATCACCAGCCCCATAGACTTCGGCCCGGCCGCCCCGGTCTCCGCGATGGCGTCCGCGACCAAAGCACTCAGTTCGTCATCGGTGAGCTGCGCTGGCAGATAATGCGACAGCACCTCACCCTCGGCACGCTCACGGGCAGCCTGCTCCTCGCGGCCAGCCCCAGCAAACGCCTCCGCCGCCTCCCGCCGCTTCTTCACCTCACGGGTGATCACCGTGACGGTCTCGGCGTCGGATAGCGTGCGTGCAACGGACCCGGCGACCTCCTCGTTGGTGATGGCGGTCAACGCCATCCGCAGCGCTGCGGCTCGCAACTCGTCACGGCCTTTGATCGCGGCGGTGAGGTCGGTGCGCAGCTGATCCTTGATCGTCGTCGTGGTCATGCCACTAGCGTGTCACGAAGCCGAACCAGAGCGCACGGCATACAGCGTCCCGCCACGCTCTGGACACCCAACACCCATACAATCATCGGATGCGCCGATCGATCTCCGTTCCGCTGGGTGTCGCGGCCGCCGCAGCAGCCGGACTCGCCTACGCGGCCGGTGTCGAGGTCAACCTCTACCGCCTACGCCGCTTCACCGTCCCCATGCTCGCGCCCGACGCGCGTCCGCTCAGGATCCTGCACGTCTCGGACATCCACATGGTCCCCGGCCAACGCCGCAAGCAGGATTGGCTGCGTTCCCTCGCCACCCTTGGCCCCGACCTCGTGGTCAACACGGGCGACAACCTCTCGCACCCCGACGCGGTCCCAGAGGTCCTCAGCGCGCTCGAACCGCTTCTCGCCTTCCCCGGCGTGTTCGTCCTCGGCTCGAACGACTACTACCAGGCCAAGCGGCTCAACCCGACCAAGTACCTGCTCCCCGGAGACCGCTCCCACGCCCCCCGCCGCAAGCGGCGCGAGAACGACTGGCCGGCTCTCCAAGCCGCGTTCGTCAACGAGGGCTGGCTCAACCTCAACAACGCGCGCGCCACGCTCAAGCTGCCCGCCCAAGCCCAAGACCGGACGATCAACTTCGTCGGCGTAGACGACCCCCACGTCCGCCGCGACCGCTACCCCGCAAGGCCGCACCAGCCGATCGCGAACCCGAACCCGAATGCAAACCCGAACACAGACGCGAATGCAGACACAGACACCAGTAACGGCAACAGCAACAGCAACGCGACACGCGCAACGGACTCATCGGCATCTTCACCGCAAGAACTCACCATCGGCGTAGCCCACGCGCCCTACCTACGCGTCCTCGATGCCATGACAACCGAGGGCCTGCCCCTGATCCTGGCCGGCCACACGCACGGCGGCCAACTGTGCGTCCCGTTCTATGGCGCCCTGGTGACGAACTGCGACATCGACCGGACCCGTGCAAAAGGCCTGCACACCCACACCGCGAACGGCAACACCGCGTACCTCCACGTCTCCGCAGGCTGCGGCGCGTCACGCTACGCCCCCATACGCTTCGCCTGCCCGCCGGAGGCCTCTCTGATCACCCTGCTCCCGCGCGTGAACTAAGGATTTCCGCGATCCACCTCCACTCAGCTAGACTTACCACGCATCACCGGGGTGTAGCGCAGCTTGGTAGCGCGCTTCGTTCGGGACGAAGAGGTCGTGGGTTCGAATCCCGCCACCCCGACCGGTGAATGAGCAGGTCAGAGGCCCTGTCCGAGAAATCGGACCAGGGCCTCTTCCCTTCGATGGCAGCAAAATGGCAGCAGTTTTTGCCGAACCGTGGCGAACCTTGGCGGAACCTTTACCCTCTGGTCTGCGGTGTTTGCGTGGTGGAGCAAGGGTTCGAACATCTGCCATTTGCGGCTCGGCATTTGTGTCGGAGGTTCAAGTCCGGCACGGCTTCTGGTGTGCTTGAGCTGCGAGTTTTTCCCTACAGCGCCGCGCCGGATCGGCGCCAGAGGACTGATCTTTTACGCCAGTGACCCAGATGAGCCACCCAGACTCGCCGCTACTGTGATCTGCGCCACAACTGATGTGGAAGCCGCGACATGGCCGTCTGACGCCATCACAGGGCAGGCCATCGGACCGGGCTTATGCCCGAGGGCCGACACCGGGTCGCCCAAGGCAGCCCGGTGCAAGGATCCGTTCAAGGGGCGGCAACTCACCGCGCTGCCAGCCATTCGCACATACCTGCCCGTCCGGAATCCCACGGCAATAAACTGGCGGCCGTGTCAGGGCGCGATAAAGATCACGGATCATCCATCGGATGCAACGCCACGGGCTCGCCGAGCCTGATCGTCATCCGTGGAAACTCCGGGAGCGGGAAGACCTCTACGGCGCTGGCGGTACGCCACGCGGCCGGCCGAGGCGTGGCCTTGGTCCAACAAGACGTGATCCGCCGCGACCTACTCAGGGAACGCGATCGGCCCGGCGGTCTGAACATCGAACTGATCAAGTTGAACGTGCAGTTTGCCCTTGCTCACGACTACGACGTGATCCTCGAAGGCATCCTCTACGCCTCCCGGTACGGGCAAATGATCCGGGGCTTACTCGACGCCCACGGCGGGCCTTCCTTCGTCTACTACTACGACCTGTCGTTGGAGGAGACGCTGCGACGGCACGCCTCGAAGCCCAACCGCTACAAGTATGGCGAGAAGGAGATGGCCGAATGGTTCGTCGAACGAGACCTGCTCGGTGTTCCAGGCGAGCAGATCATCGGACCGGACCAGACGCAGGAAGAGACAGTCGCTCGTATCCTCTCCGAGGCTCTTCCACCGCGGGCACGTCCGGGGAGTGACCAGCAGCCGACTGGTTCGTCAATCGAGCTCGCGGCGGGCGCCCGCTGAGTGACGGCTTTACCTGCGTATGCCGACTGCGGCGTACGCCGAGTAGCGGCGCACATCGCCACCGAGCGGATCGGGGCCCGCATCCGGGTCCGGCCTCCACTCGATCATGCTGACCAGGCCCGGCGGAACAAGGTCGTACTCGCCGAGCATGGCGGCGATCCGGTCGTGACTGCGCCCGGTGAGCCCCGCAGTGGCGTTGCGGTACACGTCTTCCATCTCGCTCAGGCGTTCCGGCTCATAGTCGTTGGTCGCGTGGCTCACGGCCAGCAGCGAGCCCGGAACGGTCGCGTGCCAGTACGCCCGGACCACGCCGGCCGGATCGTCCTCGTCAGGGACGAAGTGCAGCACCGCGAACATCAGCACGGCGACGGGCCGGTGCAGATCGAGGAACGCCCTCGCCTCCTTCAAAACCGTTTCCAGGTCGCGCAGATCAGCGTGCACGGCGACGACGTTGGACGTCGCGGCGAGCAGGTTCCGGCTGTGGGCGAAGGCGACCGGGTCGCTGTCGACGTACACGGTGCGGGCGTCGGGGTTCAGGGCTGCGGCGATCTCGTGCACGTTGCCGACTGTGGGAATCCCCGAGCCGAGGTCGAGGAACTGGTCGATGCCCTGGGCGCTGGCGTAGGTGACGGCGCGGCGCAGGAAGGCGCGGTTGGCTCGTGCGATGTGCGGAGAGTCGGGCCAGACGGCCATCGCCTGGGCGGCAAGCCGCCGGTCGGCCTCGAAATTGTGGCTGCCGCCGAGATAGAAATCGTACATACGAGCCGGGGCAGGACGCTCGATGTCAACGCCATCGGGTGCCCACGCAGGACGGTGGGTCATGCGACGCGCCCTCCCTCCCGTGCGATCTGAACGGTGACTGCTCGATATGCGCAGCCACACACTCAGTGATGATACGTGTACGCCTCTACCGGCCGTATCCGTCTCGACGCCCGGCTGACCGCAGACAAACAGGCGCACAACCAGGCCTGAGTTTCGCACTTCAGCACACCGGCTTCACAGAAGGCGGTAGCGCGCGGGCCGAGCAGCGGTTTGGTGCTGTCGCCCGACTGCCGACCAGAGGTAAACACGCGCTTCCGGCCGGGCAAGGCCGGGCCGCTTCGCGGTCGGCTGCGCCGAGCCCTGCCTTCGGCTCGGCCGCGCGTGCTTGGCCTGCGGCCCGCCAGCTCGGGCGATCAGGCCCGCACTGCCGAACTCTCTGGAGTCCCCCGTGAGCACCGTTCTCGATCCCGCCCCGCCTCCGCCTGCCGCCGAGGCCGAGGAGCAGAGCACATCCGTCGCCCTCGCCCTGCCCGCCCCGTACGGGCAGCTGCTCGTGCGCGAGGAGTTCGACCTGCACCGCGGCGAGGCGTACTTCACCGTCGTCAAGGGCGCCCGCGCCAGCGGCACGTTCACCGTCAGCGCGCCTATCGGTGGGGCCAGGCGGCCATCCCGACCAGCGTCGGAGTCTGGTACGGGCGCGGAGACGCCGACGCGAACCAGCTCGACCGCACCGACCGCCCCATGGTCAACGGCATCGAACTGGCCGGCGGCACGCACTGGCCCGACCCGGAGCGCTGGCGCTCCTTCCACCCGGTCGACAACGTCCACGCACACACCCCGACCAGCCGCATCTCCCGCGTGCCCGCCCCCGAGCGCACGCAGCACCGGGCCGGAACGATCGTGCTCGCCCTGCTGGGCCACTACATGCAGCACCCGCTGCGCCCCACCCTCCAACGGGTGGGCGGCGAGTACGCCGCCGCGCGACGGCTGAGCGGCCTGGCCTCGACCGTGGACCACCTACGTTCGGAGATCACCGAGAAGCACGCGGCGATCAAGCGCCTTGAGGCCCAGATCGCCGAGTGCACCGAACTGGAGGCCGAACTGCGCGAGCTGGCGGACAGCTACACCCGACGTACTACTGCCGGCCAGGAAGGCGGCCGGGCATGAGCGGGCGACCGCAACGTCAGGGCGACTCCAGCCTGTGGCTTGTCTCGGTATTCGAGAACTACGGCTCGGTCAACCCCGACCGCATCCACCGCGTCTGCGGCTGGGCCGCGATGTTCGAGGCCGTGCGCCTGGAGATCGAGCAGTGCCGTCGGCACGGCGACGAGCCCGCCAAGGCTGAGGCGGCGCACCTGCTGGCCTGGCTCGGCCACCACTACCGCACACGGGACTACTCGCTAAGGCTCACCAGCTTCCACGTCGGGCGCGACGCCGTCGCCGTCCAACTGTGTGCGATCGCAGGCGATGCGCCGTGATCGACTACCAGCTCTCCCAGCCCTCCGCGAGGGACTGGCATCCGAATTCCTGGGTGCTGCGCACCCACGGCCCGGCACCGCAGGTGCTGCGCGGGGCCAAGACGTGGCTGACCCGCTGGCTACGCGAGCGGCGCGGCGCCCTGCCGTTCTACATGCACCTGATCGTGCGGGCCGACTTCGGCTCGTTCGACGGGTCCGACTACGTCCTGCTGCTCGACCGGCCCGAGGACCACACCGCGGTCCTGGCCGCCCCAGACGGCGCCCCGGTCGAAATCGACCTGCGCCCGAGGCTCGACCCGGACGACGTCGTCCACCGCACCCGACCGGCCTCAGGCGGTCGGCGCGCGCTGACGGTGCACTCGGTGCAGCGCCGGGACATCGGCTCGACTACGTGGACCGAGGCGCACTGCTACGACCCGGCCGAGGACCGTTCCGACCTGATCGTCTTCCGCAGTAGCGACCGGTTGCGGACCTGGACGCCAGCCGCCCGGACCTGGGCCGAATACGAGGAGTACCAGCGCACCGGCGAGCTAGTAGAGGAACTGCGGCGTTCACTCGGTATCGACCGCGCCGCCGAGAACTTCGTGCGCAATGCGGTCCTGCTGCTTCTGCGCCGCCCGTATGTTCCGATCGACTTCACGCACGGTCATGTCGATGCGTAGCACCCGGCGAATTCCGCGCGCCGAAACGCCGCGCCCCGGTCGCTGAACGGGCACCGGCAGCCGGAAGACGCCGGGTGTAGACGGCTGAGAGAGAGAATGAAGGCATGCCCGAGAGCCGACTACCCGATCGAAGTGACCTGCCCACCTGGGAGGCCTTGATTGCTGGCGTTCGGTCGGGAGCGGGGTCTGCGGCTCGCCACGATGTTGGCGAGTGGGCCATGAAGCAGGTGCGCGCCGCGCTCGGGGATGACTGGCCGCGCCGATGGGTGGCGCGCCACCGCTTTCTGCCTGCGTTCCTCGACCGGCCGGGACAGCATGCCTTCGCTTACGCGCAGCTGATTGAGGCCGGGCTGAGGCTGTACGCCCTCCAGAACGCTGCGCGGCTTAAGCGGCTGACCAGGGACTGGTCGCGCGATCTGCAAGTGATCCGCCTAGTGCACGTGCGCTTGCAACTTGAGGTCGCGGCGCTCGCAGCTGACCTCGGGGGAGAGATCGAGTTCGAGGCGCCGGTCGAGCTTCCGCGCACGTCGAGGCCCGCCGACATCCTGATTGCCGATGACTCCGATCGGATGATCGTCGAGTGTTTCGCCGTGTACAACGACCAGGCGACGAGCGAGGCAATGGAGTACGACCGGATGTTGGGGACGCGCCTTCAGTTGATGGCGCTTGGCGCTGATATCGTGCTTTCCGGGCGGTGGGAGGTTCGCCTTTCGAAGGAGAAAACGCAGCAGCTCTTGGCGGCGGTGGAGGCTGCGATTGCAGAAGTAGCCGTTGACGGGGTTACCCGGTCTGTCACGGTTCCGGGCGTCGAGCTGAGCATCGCGTCCGGTCCGCACCCTGAAGGGCAAGGGCTCTTACTTGAGGGCCCCGTGACTCACGCCGCTGGCTGGCCGCGGGCGCGCGAGGTGATCAACGCGAAGGCTCGTGACTGGCTGGGCGCGCCGTATCCGGTGTGGCTCCGGTTTGATCTCCTGGACGGGACCTGGCTGTTCAGTACGTGGGCGCAGCAGGAACTGCCGCAGAAGACCGAGTGGATCGCGGCTCTGCTCGCCGAAGCGGTGAGCGACGCTGACGTGGCGGGCGTGGTTGTCAGCTGCGGCCAGCAGATCGGGCCGAGCGTGGTGGCCGAGAAATATACGGGCACGGGCGGCATCCTTGGGCTGAGATACCGCCTCGATGCGTTGCGCATGCGGGAAGTCATCATCATCCCGCTCTCTTCTGACGGCGCCCGACAGGTGGGATTTTGGCGCGCGCTCTACGACGCAGAGCCGGGTTGGTGCGACAGCGCGCTTAGGTCGGCCTCATTGCCGAGTCTCGCGGACATCGAGGTCGGCTGGTCGGTCCCGGAGCCGAGCAACCCGGTGCAGTGAGTGCCCGCACCGACGCGGTTGACCTGGTTTTCAGGTGCGACGATCGACGTCTGTTCTCCCGCATTTCGTCGCCCGATGATCACTCGCGCCTCGTACCCACGTCAGGCGGCGGCGCTCTCGCCGGAGTCTGCCTGGGCCGAGTCGGCTTCGTCGGTGCCCTGACGAGAGGCGAGGAGAGAGGCTTGGCCGACGGTGATGGCTTCGCGGCGCGTTTGCTCGACGGCTGCGAGATGCGTGGCGACTTCGAGCAGTGATTCGCGGTATTCCTCGCCGTCTGCCAGTCGGTCTGCGACGGTCTCGGCGAAGGTCTGCAACCCGTGGCTCAGGTTCTCTGTGACGAGGTGATGGCTGATTCCTCCGCATGCGGCAGCCACCCATGCGGTCACGGCGTGCGGCGACGGCTGCTTGAGACTGCCGAGGGTACCGAGGAAGTGTTCGATGGCTTCCCCGTAGTGTCGCCAGTAGTGAGGGCGTTGCAGCGTTGCCGCCAGCGGTCCGGGGTAGCCCTCGGATTCGGAACTCAGTTGCACGAACTCGTCGAGGTCCATTGGAAGGTCGACTACTTCGGCTCGAACGAGTTGTAGGACATCCTGGCGCAGATCACCGTCGATCTGGCCGGCATCTGCCAGGGCGTGGAGGAGCGCAACGGTTCCGAAGGTTGGGCAGCCCATCGTCCGCGCGTAGGCGCGCAGGGCCACGTCATCGCACCACAGCGCAGCGCCGCGCGCCGTCGCGGTCTGAACCGCACGACCCCACGGCTGCTGCGCCGTATCGGGTGACGGTTCAATTGCATGAGCGTGTGAACCGAGACTTGCCAAGAAGGCTTCGAGGTTGTTGGCGCGCACGGCCAGTCTGGAGAGCTCTCCCTGACTGCGCTGGGTGTAGAGCAGTTCGCGGCGATGGAAGTCGACGGAGAGGTAGGCGACAGTATCTGGTGCCTGTCGAATGTTCGCGCAGGTGGTCAGGCAGTCGAAGCGCACGTCGTCGTCGATGACGCAGTCGGTGAACGCCCCTCGCAGTCGCGGCCAGCGGTCGCGAAGCTCAGCCGCCACGATCAGAGCGCTGGTCTCGATCACAACGGTGCCGTCGAGCGCTGCCGACGCTTCCTGGACTTCGCGGTCGAACTCGCCGAGCGCGCTCGTGACCGCGTTGATCGGCCCGAACGATCTTTCCATGAGGGATCGGGTATAGGAGCGGCGCTGAGCGGCGCACACGGCTTGCACCGGCGTCGCGCCCTGTCGCACCATCTCCTGGACAAACAGGTCGACGGGCGCCTGTCCGAGAAGCCGCGACCTGGTCGAGTCGAGGAGTTCTTCCAGCGACCCGGTGAATGCATGCAGACCGTCCGAACCGCGGTCGAGGAACTGCTGTAGCGCCGCCTGGAAGAGCTGCACCAGGTCCTCGGATTCCGTGGGAAGGATGAACTTGCCGTCCGCGTTGACCTTGTTCCCGCAGCTGAGCAAGGTCCCGATCACCTGCGCGTGCAGTTCGTAGCGCTCGGGCCACCGTTCGATGAAGCCGAGCGCGGCGCGCATCTCGTCCTCGCTGAATCCGAAGAAGGCGTGAAGCCCGACCCACAGCGAAGCGTGGTTCGGGCTGACGATCGTCGGGTTCAGCTCGCGCAGCCGTGCCCACGCAGTGTTCCACTGACGCTGGTTGTAGGCCGCGCCGATCAGCGTCCACTGGAACCTTGCCTCTTCAGGGTCCTCATCGAGCGCCGCGTGGCACTGCTCCTCGACCGTGAGCCATTCGTGCCTCTGCATCGCCGCGCCGATCACGAAGGCCCGCAGCATGGCGCGCACCATCGGCGACATGCCGGTCTGACCGAGCATCTGGACGGCGCGCCGTTCCGCTTCCTGCGCGCGGTCGAGGCTGATCAGCAGGTTCCATTGCTTGGCCGCAAGATGAACGGTCTTGAAGTCAGTCAGCCCTTTGGTACACACCTCCAGTGCCTCGTCCAGCGATCCCGCGGCCTCAAGGAGCTCCACGTGGGTCTGGACGGCCATCGGCGTCGACAGCGCGCGCAGGCGGCGTCGTGCCGCGGCGAGTTCGCCCCGCGCAGCCTCACTGCGCGCGCGGATCATTTCATAGCCGTCGGCCGTCATCGCTCCGGATAAACGGAGCTCTTCGAGTCTCCGAAGGGGCCATTGCCCGCTCGACGCAAGCTTGTGAATGGCCGACGCAACCAGATCAAGGTCTTGAGCCATGTCGGCGATCCGCTGCCATTCGCCCTGCGCGGCAGCTGGGTTCACCGCATCGTCGAGCATCAGCCGGATCGCGTCAGCGTACTGTGAGGCCGGACCGACCGCGCTTGCAATACGTACGGCTGCGTCGCGGTCTCGGAGGTCAAGCGCGGCCTTGATACCCAGATAGGCAACGAGGCCGCCTGACGCCTCGCGTGTCGTTGCATCGCCGTCCGGGCGCGGTGTTGACAGTCGTACCGCTTCCTGAAAATCGCCGGCCAGCATGTGTGCACGCAGCAACGCGGCAAGAGGTTCCTCGCTTGGACCATGCCAGTCGAGCCGCTGCGCTCTCGCCGTGGTGCACAGCTCGATCACCCGTCGAAGATCCGCGCTGGGCCGGAGCGAACGGTCGCCGGCGACACCGTTGAGCAGGACCTGAGCCAGCGCCAGCTGTAGCCCCGTACTGTCCGGCTCTACCGCTAGGGCCGTCTCGAAGTGCTCGGCCGCACTTTCAAGGTTGCCCACCGCCAGAGCAGCATCGCCCAGAAAGGACCTGAGCACCGGCTCGGCCTCGGCTTCAGACACGGACTCGTCGAGGAGCTGTGCCGGGACCTGTGGATGGCCGAACCCCTCATGGTCGGCAAACAGACGAATCCACAAACACAGCAGCGCTGATGCACCGGCCTCTTCGGCGGCGGCGATGGCACGGCGTGCAGCCTCTTTCTCTCCGGCGCCCACCAAAGACTGAGCCGCCAGCACGAGAAAGCGCGCAGGTTCTGCGTTCCGGGTTGCTGCGTCTTCGAAGGCCTGCGCTGCGAGCGCATGGCACCGGTGTTCTGCGGCGTACGCTCCCAGCGCAGCGCTTAGCTTGCCCGCATCCTTCCCCCGCAGGAATTTGCGATCACCGCTAAGAAGCGTCTGGACCGTCCCGCTCGGGTCCTCGTGGGCACGTGACAGAGTCACGGCCAGTTGCAGGGCCTTGAAGTGATCGACTTGTTGCAGGCTACGCAGAAGCCGAGCCGTCGACGGCGGCAGCGAGCGAGTCGCAGTCGCGAGAACGTCTGGAACAGCAGCTCGGGGCCGCAGTGCCAGTTCAAGGAATGCTTCCCGTGCACCGGCATCCAGCCGCTGCGTGGCCGGCACGAGGATCTTCCATGAGCCTCCCGTGAAGATCACCCGGTCGAGGGTGATCTCCACCCAGTACATCTCCCTGGTGGTCTCATCAACGAGGATCACCACCAAGGGAAGGTCGTGCTCCAGCCAGTAGCGAAGGTGTTTGTCCGGCTTTCCGGGCTTGGTGTCCGGTCTGTAGTACCAGCCTGATCCGTCTTTCGCCCGGACCTTGAAGTACTTGGCTTTCCCGGTCTTTACCTGAAGTCCGACCAGTCGGCCGGAGGCGTAGTCAGCGCCAGGAGCTTCTGCATGGCAGTCGACACCGAAGTCATCGTCCGGCTGGTTGCGGAACGACCAATGCCAGCCCTTGATCTCGGCGCCGACCAGCATCACCCCCTGCAACGCCTCCGCCATCCGTCCTCCTGCCACTGGCGCTGGCACACGCCGCCTCTCACGCTCTGAGTTCAACGATAGGGCTCGGCGCCGACACCCACTCGCAACCTAGGCGAGCGCTGCCGCCCCGCCGTTGAGCGCCCTCCCCCACAGCCCGCCGGACGCGCGTGACGTCCCCGGGGCGGCGGGTTCTGCCGCCCCCGGTCTACCAGGTCCCTCGGCCGCGTCACGGTCGTTCGGCCTCGCTGCGCTCTGGCGCTCCACCGTGACCCGTCCTCGTCGGCCCTGGTGTGCGACCCGGCGTCAGATACCCCGCTCCGGCCCCAGGACGCCCAATCGCGCCCGAGTCCGGGGTCCGCGAGAAGGGACACGGTGACATGAGCGCCTTCGTCGTCACGAAGCAACACATCGACGCCATGGTCACGGCAGGACTGCCGCGACCGGGAGACAGCGGATGGATCCGCTGGACCGACCCGGTCGATCCCACACAGACCCACATCCTCAATCTGGACACCGCGGACCGCGCCGGAGCCCTGCTGTGGCAGGAGAACCGCGTCTCCGTCAACCACCGCTACCACGACGGCGACGAGATCGACGCCCTGTACAGATTCGCGCGCTTCGCCCAGAACCCGGTCACCGTCCTGAAGCTGATCGACTGCTACGAGTACCAGTCCTGCGAACACCCCGGATGGGAAGAGAGCCAGGCCAAGCGCCTAAGCAGCCAACTGCGCAAGCAGGCGATCTCCAAACTACCCGGATACGACGAGGCCCCGTGGGGCTTCTGACCTGCGTCCCAGGCCGGCCGCGTCGGCTCCCGCCCGGGACTGCGCGGTCGGCCTTCTGCTTCCCGGCCCTTTCCCAGCTTACGAACAGGACTGTTCCCGACGATCCCTTCCGCTGATTCCCCCACCATCGCCGCGCCCGCCTCGGCAGCCCACACGGACCTAGCTGTTCGCGCCCTTGCGTTCGAGCTGGACTATCTCGATGCCAAGCTCACCACGATCGGGCGGGAGTACGCCGAGGACATCTCGCCGGACCACGCCCACGAGTTGCACAGCGCGTGGGACGCGGTGTACAACGCCCGCGCGGCGCTCCGAATCATCTTGGAATGCGGCTGCCGCGCGGCCCCATGATTCCGCGTTGGCCAGCATCGGCCCGGCACAATAGTGCCGTGGCCCCACTTACCCGCGACCAAGCCTCGAACGCGCTGCGGCTCTTCGAGACACAGGACCTCACCTCTCGGAATTTGCTGTCGTCCGGCTTCCACGGGCCAACCGGTGCCGAGGACGGGCGCCGCATGTACCTCAGCTGGCACGCGCAGGCCGAGCAGTTCCTTCGCGAGGCAGGCGGGACACCCGCGGAACTCGACGCCTTGGACACGCGACGCCACCGCGACTTGGCCAACAACGCGGTCGATCCGCAGCAGATGTACCGGGAAGCCGAGTCGGAGGTCCTGCGTGTTCGGCTTGTGCTTAGCCCCGTGGTGGCGCGGCTTGAACAGCTCACGCGGGACGACGGCCAGGATTCCTCCGCGTCCGAGACCGCGATGCGGAAGTTCTCCAGCGATCTGGGACGCGAGTACCGCTACAACCCTGCGGACACACTGGGGCAAGGCAGTGCACTGACGCAGGTCTTCCGCGGACAAGACGCCGAAGGCCGCCCCGTGGCCGTCAAGCAGGTGCGCATCAGGCTGGACACCGAAAGGCGACGTAAAGAGGAACCCAGGTTAGCCGAACGCGAGGTCGAGATCGCCCGCCAGTTGCGGGACGCGAAGGGCAAGCACCTGGTTCCCGTGCTCGACTATGCCCACCTGAACGGCGAACTGCTGCTGATGATGCCTCTGGCCGACCAGAGCCTCGCCGATCGGATCGCCGACGCCGGCCTACTGACCTCCGACGAGGTCAGGAACGTGCTGATGGATGTCGCGGAGGCGATGAAGGAACTGGTGGTCGCCGGAGTGCTGCACCGCGACATCAAGCCTCGCAACATCCTGTGGTACCAGGGGCGCTGGTGCCTCGCCGACTTCGGCACCTCGAAGATCCTGGATGCGGCGACTGCGTCCGTCAGCTGGGTGGGCAGCGGCACGGCGGTGTACAGGGCGCCGGAGTTGCATGAGGGGAAGCCCGAGACGGTGTTGTCCGACATGTACGCCCTCGGCTTGTCGGCTCTCGAAGCGCTCACGGGAAGCCACCCGATCACCGGTGACGATCTGCGTCAGGCCCAAGCTTCCCTGGTCCCGGCCTTCCCCGAGAACACTGACCCGCTGGTACGACGGACCGTCGCCGAACTGCTCCACAAGGACCCGGGCGCGAGACCGTCGGATGCGCGCAGAATCGTTGAGTTGCTTCAATCGGCCAGCTCGCTGTCCGACGCACAGCGGCGGCTTCAGTCACTCAGGGCGCGCCAGGTCGAACGTGATCTCGAAACTGGCGCTCTCGTCGCGCAAGCCCAGGAGCACTCCGGCCTTCAGCGCCAGGCGCGCCTTGCCTTCGCAGCGCTGTGGCGACGGGTCACAGACTCGGCGACGCGGGCCGTTCTCGATGCGACGGCAGCCGAAGACGGTGACGAGTTCTCACTCGCGGTCGGCGACGCGGAGCTACGAGTACATCTGGGTGGGCTGAGCAAGGCATCAACGCCGGTAGGCCCCCTGCTGATGGTGGCAGAGATCTACCGTGTCCGAGCGGGTCAGTCGCGCATCGTCGGCAATCTCTACTGCACCGGCGACGCAGGTGTTCCGCGCTGGCGCCTCGTGCAGTTCACGGATCACGAGACCGGCGAATCGACGGGCCACATGGCCGAGAGCCTCACCGCCATGTGGAGACCGGACAACGACAACCTGCCCCCCGTGGTTGAGCGCATGTCCACTGAGGCGGACGCCGACGCCGTCTTGGACCTGCTCGCCATCGAGGCCGTCGATGGCGACTCGGAACAGCCGAGCGACCGCATCGACGAGATCCAGAAACTGCTCGACGAACAGAACGCTTCGGAAGTTCGAAACGAAGACCGCATCATCGCTGCGCTGCGTGAGGAGGCTTCGTTCTTCTCAGTGGCGGGCGCGATGGCCACTGCAAACAAACTAGGCGCTCTCGCAGAAGGGCAGGTCACGCTTCGCGCGAGCCTCGAACCCAGGATCGACATTACCTTCAGCTGGCAGCAGAGCGTGGGCGACGGGCGCTTTTCGACGCCGAGTGGCACATTCCTGAACATCAGCGCGTACGTCGATTCCGAGCACGGTGGCGGGACACCGGTCATCGAGGCGAACTGGAACTCGACAGAGAAGCCGGAAGAAGTGATCGGCCGGATCAATGCAAAGCTCCAAGCAGCGGATCGCTGGGATGGTCCGAAGACCATCAACTGGGCACAGATCTTCCGAGACCTGCACCAGGCGATCGTGCTCGCCGTCGCATACAAGCGCCGCGACCAGTCCACGCCATGGGGCCTGCACGGCGCCATGTATGAGCTCCACGGCCAAGACTGGGCCATCACACAGGCGGGAATCGAGTACCGCCCGATCGAGCAGGTAGTGCTGGCCGAGCACGAGTTCCCGGAATCTAAGCAGAGCCGCACGCGCATGACCAGCACGAATCTGGACGGATGGTCGCCGACGCCTCCCGAGGGAGCAGACCCGGCCGAGTGGCAGCACGTACTGTGGCGTGGCCTCTGGCATTTCCCGATCCGACGCGGTCCGGTAGCCGCTCAGCCCACCTGGCGGCCAAGCACGACAGTACCGGCACCCGAGGAGCAGTAGGGCGCCCGCTGGCTGCTAAGTTCGGCACCCATTCTATTGTCCCGCCTGATATTGGCTTCCGTGATCCTGCGCTGGGTCTTGTAGTTGGTTGCAGTCCTGCGTTAGGGATTCGCTGACGGTGTCCTCGCGGTGTTGGGTGTGGTTCAGCGGAGTCGTCGAGCGGGTCTCGTATGGTCCCGTGACCGTGACGGGCGTGGTGTCGTTTCGCTTGGCCGGTGGTTGCCGGTACCGCCTGACCTCTGTTGCTGAACGCGTTTATCGGGCCGATGCTCGCCAAGCCCGACCCGAGCTCACCCGATGCCGGTCGTATGCCCGGTGCGCAGCCGGATGTCAATGCATGCTCAAAATGCGTACGAAGTGGGGGCACCGCTGCCCGCTCGGCCCGGTCACCGCATATGGGTCCTGATGTGCTTGACGGTGGAACGCGCCGCAGCGGTCGGTCGGCCTGTCACGGCCGGTGCAGCTGTTTGCGTTCCGGCACGGGCCGAGGCGGACACGGATTTGCGCCTACTTTCCGCAGCAATCCCTGTATTTCAGCCCTCGTGACGGATTGCAGATGCAGGGCCCGTTGCGTCGTGGCGGCACGATCGTCACCGGCATTACGGCACCGACCGCTGCTTCGCGGCGCACTGCGCGGCGCAGGTGGCGCGGCTCGTCGACGTACGATCCCGGCAGGTCACGGCCGAAGATCGCCAGCAGCCGGCCAGTACGCGCGAACGAGTACCACTTCGCATTGAAGTCGAGCGGGATCGGCTTGTGGACGGGCCGGCCGTCGAGTTCGATGTGCAGCACTCTTCCGACGAGTTGCGCGCGCAGCTTCCCAGGCGAGCTCTCGCTGTCGAGCCTGGGGAACGGCGCGTCGAGATCCTGCGGCACAAGAGTGCTGAATCCCAGTGCACGCAGCCCGCCGAGGATCTGGTCGGTGACTGTACCGTCCTCGTTGACCCTCACGCCGCCCTGGCAGTCGATGACGACAGCCGCGCTCACCCCAAGCCAGATGACGCACTCGGTCCAGCTGTAGACGGACGACGGCTCCATCCCGGCGACATCGATCACTCGCGATTCGAGGCAGTCGCTGTGCGTCACGCAGAGCGTACCGCTGCCCGCCTGTGCGTCCCTGATGATAACGAGTTCGGCGGGCGTGCCCGCCACGATCCTCAGGCCGCACTTGCCGCACTGCACTGCGGAGGCGAGCAGGTGCTCGATCGTCGGGCCGATATCGCGCGACCCCATCGCCGCACGCACCTCGTCGGCGACGTGCACGGCGCCGCCTTCGCGCACCTTCCCCACACCGCCGGCCAGCTCGCCCACGTGCGTCCCGTATGCGGTGATGGCGTCGCGGACCTTGGGCCCGCAACCTACCTCGTCCACCAGTTGGTCGAAGCGCTCGGCTACGTCAGGCGCCTGATCCAACTGCATCCATCGTCCAGTGAGCAGCACAGCCCCGGCCGCGTCCTGGAACTGGCCTGCCCGCTCGAACGCCAGCGCGGCCTGCTTGCCCACTTCGGCGGCTTCCGCCGGGCGGCCAAGCTCGCAGTAGATGTGCCCGAGGTTCATGCGCAGCGTCGCGCGCAGCGCGTCGTTGCAGCTCTGGTCGGCTAGGCTCACAGCCGCAACGGCGTCGCTCAGGGCTTCGTCGTATCTGCCCTCGCCGGCGAGGCGGATCGCGATCCTCGATCGGCCGGTGGCCTGAAGGGACGGCATGCCGAGCTGCGCGACCGTCTCCAGCAGGCCCCTGGCACGCTCGATGGCCGTGGCGTCGTCCGCGTCCTGCAAGGCGCACGAGACCTCCAGCGCTGCGGCAGTGGCGAGCAGCCGCAGGTTCTTGAGCCGGCGTGCTTCCTGCGCGGCCTGCGCCGCCAGTTGCCTCGCGCGCGCCCATTCGCCGCGCCGCGCGAACAGGTTCGCGCGGGCGAGCAGGCAGTGCGCCCAGGCGTCCCGCTCGCCGTCGGTCGGCTCGATCTGCACCGCGCTACGCAGGTAGGTGTCGGCTTCGGCATACAGGCCACGTGCGGCGTAGAGGTTGCCGAGCACCCGCAGGGCCTTGAGTTTGTTCTCCCGTGCTCCGGCGACGCCTGCCCGCTCGACTTCTTGCTCAAGCAGGGTCGCGGCCGTCCTCCACGAGCCGGTCTTGAACAGCGCCTCGGCATGGATGATCCGGATCTCGCCGGCCGTCTCGACGTCCTGGCTCTTCTCGGCGTACTTGACGGCTTCGGCGCTGACCTCAAGCGACATGTGGTAGTCCTCCCGGATCAGAAGGCTGTCCGCGAATCTCATGAGCGCGAACATGTGCATCCGCTCACTTCCGCTACCCACGGCGAGCTCGATTGCGGCACCGAACAGCTCGTTGGCTTCATCGCTGCGCCCGCCGTCCGCGACCAGGCAGGCGAGTTGGAGGTAGATCTGGATGCGCTGCTCGACCTCGCCGGTCTGCTCAGCGAGTTCCCCGGCCTCTATGTAGCGCTCGTACGCGGCCTGGATCTCGCCGCGGCGCGCATGCAGGAAGCCTTCGAGCACCAGGCCGCGGATAGTGCCCCGGCTATCGCCGGTGGCCCGGTAGATCTCCAGTGCGCTGCGCAGCGCGGTCTCGATCTGCTCGCCGGTGTTGCCGTGGATCAGTTCGTGCTGGGCCAGCTCCCCGAGAGCCGCTGCCTCAGCCTCCAGGTCGCCGATGGCGCGCGCCGCCTCGATGCGGCGCTCGGCCATCGCGGTCAGGTCCCCGGTGCCGTGCATCGCGGCAATATGCCATTCGACGCTCGCCGTCGCGTCGACGAGGCTGTTCGCGAACCCGGCGCGTTCGGCCACCCGCCGGGAGTTGTCCACGTACTGATGCGCGCGCCGGTAGTCGCCCTTGAATTCGTACGCTTTCGCGAGGTGGCTGAGCACGATGGCGAGCGCTTGATCGTTTCCCAGCCTCCTCCAAACGTTGGCCAGGTCCCGCAGGATCGCAAGCGCCCGGGAGACGTCGCCGAGATTCAGGTCGATCGTGCAACGCTGGGTCATGGCCAGGGCCATCAGTTCGACGTTGCCGTCCTGCCGAGCGATCTCGGCCCCCGCCGCGAGCGCTTCTAGCGCCTGAGCGGTCTTGCCGAGACGGGAGAGCGCCGAGCCGGTGTTGAGCGCTGCGGCAGCCTGCCAGGCTAGATTGCCCGTGTGCCGGCCCGCGCTCCAGAGCAGCCGCTGGAGCTGTTCCATGGTGACCCATCTGCCGCGCAGCAGCAGGCCAGGACTGAGCATGCCGGAGAGCAGCGCCACCATGTCCCACAGCTGCATCCCGTGCGCCATCTGCGTGGTAGCCATGGCGCCCGGCAGGTCGTCCTCGAAGCTGCGCAGAGCTTCCGCTTTGCTCTCCGCCTGGCCGTTCGCCGTGTCCCCGGCCGCGATCAAGCGCAGTGCTTGGTCGCCGCGCACCGCATAGAGGAGGCAGACGTTGCTCACCGAGGCAACACGCGCGGCCTGATCCAGCTCGGCCGATTTCAGCCGGGCGAACCGGTGCAGGATCTCGTGCATCGCGAACCGCTGGTCGCCAACCTGTTCGATGAGGCTGTATTCGACGAGTTCGTCCAGTTCGCCACAGGCTTCGGCGATCGAGGCGGCAGTGATCTCCTCATACGTGGCCGCGATCGCCGCCGCGGCAACGTCGGGCGTGACGGTGATGTGCGGCAGCGTGCCGAGGGCGCGAACAAGCTGCTGCTGCGCAGAGGAGAGCACGGCGTAGCTCAGTTCGATCACAGGTCCCACGGCTGCGTCACCGATGCGCAGCGCTGTGATGCCGGTGGCCGGGTCCGCGAGTTGTCGGAGGTATCCCGCCACCGATGTCAGGGGTCTGCGCGCGATGCGGGAGCTGGCGATGTGCAGTGCGAGGGGATGGCCTCGGCAGATATCACTGAGCGCACTCAATTCGCCGCTACTGAGCCGGTCCTCTGCCACGATCTGGCGCACCAGCGCGGTGCTGCCCTCTGGGGTCAGCGGTTCGAGGTCGACGTACTCGATCATCCCCGCGAGTCCGCTCAGCTTCACCCTGGACGTGGCGATGACCGTGTAGTCACCGTCGATGGACAGCAGTTGCGCCAGCGCGTCCTCGGCTGGCACGTCGTCAATGAGAATCAGGCACCGACCGCGGCGGATGAACTGGGCAAGTCTGGCCGTGCGCTGAGCCGCAGACATATCGGCCAGCGGCACGTCGGCGTCGAAGCTGCGCAGCAGCGCGTCGATCAGGTCTTCGCCGTCGCGGACCGAGCCGCGGCACGTGACGTAGACCTGCCCGCCGTCGTGGGTGGGCCGCAGCTGCCAAGCCACGTGCAGCGCCAGCGCTGTTTTGCCGATCCCCGGCGCCCCGGTGACGACCAGGCACACCGCCGAGTTCGGCTTCTCTCCGGGGACGCGGTTGTCAACCAACTCCATGCATCGCGCGGCCTCAGTGTGCCGACCGACCAGGAAGCGCCGCTGCGCAGGCAGCTCGTCCGGCGGCGAGGGAGCCCGGGTCTGCTCTGCACTTAACGCGGCTTCCGCGAGCTTGTCAGTCGCGATCTCCAGTTTCGTCAGCACGTCGCCAGGAGTGATTAGGTGGGCGTATGCGTGGCGGACGCCTTCGCATACGTCGAGGAACCGGCAGATCTCCACGTAATCCCAGATATGCCACGCCCTGATCGGGAGACCGAGCTGCCCGATCAAGGACCGGAGCTTCTTCTCGACCTGGTCCTTCCCGCCGACGCCTGCTACCGAGGTGAGCTCCACGTTCGTCGAAACGATCAGGTACTCCGGGACCTCGATTCCCTGATCCCGCCGCGCCACCCAACGCCTGAGTTCCCTCGCCAAATGCCCGTTGAGCCACTGCGCGACCGGTTTGCCGCCCGTCGACTCACGGAACTTGGCTTGGATGACGATGTACCCGTTCCAGGCTCCCGGTCCAGGGGCGGGATAGCTGGTTGCGCCGCGATAGGCGGCGTCCCGCCCGCCGTCGCTGCCGTCGCCATACGCCTCGACGCCGCCGCCGATCATTTCCTTCGCCAGGGCCTGGGTCATGTGCTCGAACTCGTCCGGCCCCAAGCGCGACAAATCGTAGTTCACGCGCCCATCGTGGCATCGAGGTCTGACACCCCCGTGGGATTCCGCCGAACTTATCGTCTAGTACGCGCGGAAGAGGACCGCCCAGCGCAGTGAACCTCCAAGCGCTCCTCACGTCCAGTTCTTCGTGCCTGCTCCATGCCAGAAACCCTGGCAAGACACCGCGCGTGACAATAGACATGCCGACAAGCTTGTTGAGGCGGCGCGACGGCTGAATACCTACAACCGCCGTACCATAGTGGGCGCCGCTGCGCTTCGGCCCTCCTTTCGCTATTGCGTCGTCCAGGTCAGCCAGCGGGGTTACCGGACCCGGAAATCAGCCCTTGAGCCTCGTCGATAAGCTGGTCGTAGGTAATGATCTGGATGCGTGAGAGGCCCGCGTTGTGGATCCGGACCGCTTTGGCGATCTTCTCGGGGCCGTAGGGGGCAGCGTGAATCGCGGATCCGATAAGTACGCTCATCGTGGCGCGCTGAGCGTCGATACCGTGGTCGAGCAGGATGCGGTCACGCTGCTGGTCCAGGCGGGTCAGGTAGTTCATGGCCTGTGCCACAGCTTTGTAGACCTCGTGGCCGAAGACGGGGTAGTCGCGATGCATTGTCATGAGCGGTTGGATTCTCGCGCGCTTGATTTCAACTCCGTGGAGCGAGCCGTCGGGTCGGATAAGGGAGAGGTCGAGTTGGTCCGTCGTGGTCAGCATTCGTCGGCCGCCGGTCGGCAGGAAGCCACCACCGAACAGCCACAGCATGCCTTCGAGCAGCTTCTGTAGTTCTCCCTCCAGGGTCCGCGGGTCGGCGACCGCCGCGCGAAGTCGATCGAGGTCCGCTTCGCGCCGCCGCCGTTGCACCAGTGTGTGAAGCGCTTCTGCGGCATCGATCCCCTCCAGGGAGAGAGCCGTTGCGGGATCCCGCTCGACCAACTCGATGAGACCGCGGATGGTGCTGGCCATCTCGGGCGGCCCGGCGGCCTGCTCCGGCTGTGCCGCGTGCGGCGAGGAGGTAAGACCGAGCTTCACCGGTGATGCCCTGTCGAACGGATCGCTCAGCCCTCTGAACGCCTCGATACCGGCGAGCTGGCGGATCCTGAGGATCGGGACCTTGAAGTCCGACAGCACGCCGCCCTTCTGCGGCCCGCCGCGCCAGCGCGGGTAGACCATCCTGCGTCCGGCGTCGACCCTTCGTTCAACGGCCTGTCCCTGATCAACCACGAATTCTCCGATGTACTGGCACAATTCGCCCCGAGCCTCGAAGACGCGCAGCACCCGGCCGCGGTCGAGGTGCCTGATCACGGTCACTGCGGCCTGTGTGTCGCCGTCCGCGGCCTGCCCGGCGACCCGCAGCACATCCTCATCCCAGGTAGGGATGAGTTCCGGATCGTCGGGCCGGCGGTCGACGAAAAGCAGGTCGTTCATCGTCCGCGTGCTGGAGCACTCCGCCCATCCGCGGGGGCCGCCGAAGACGTCGTGGACCTCGCTTCGGTACAGCACCGTGCCCGGCGCGATCGGCCACAGCAGCGGACTCTCCTCAGCCGCACGCTCGGCTCGCAACAACTCAAGAAGCGCAGTCCACTGTTCGTCCCGAAGGTCCAGTGGGCAAAACGAACCTCTCCCGGCCTCTGATCCGCCGCCCCTGCCAGCACGGACGATCAGATCGAGACCGGCAATGTTCAACGCCGCCACCGAGACGGGATTCGACAAGCAGAAGTCCGTGTAGACGGCCCGCGCCTCCTTGCGGCTGCTCTCCGCAGCCGGTTCCGGTGCGGCGGTTGGTCGGGCGATGGAGCGCAGGCTCAACCGCCGCGGAGAGACGACCGTTACCTCTTTCTCGACGACAGAGCCGACGGCAACTACTCCGCCGCCCCGGCTCGTGCGCCAGAGCAAGACAGGATCACCAACGTTCTCCAGCGAGATCGCCGAGACCCCCTGCGCCGCATACCGCCGGCCGTCCGTGACGAACGTCCACAGCCTCACCGACACCAACCCACCCCCATACGTGTCGGCCTGAGCTTCGCGGACATTCGCCCTCTGACTTCTGCGATCCGGACTGCCGCGCTGGCCAGCCTGTATCGCCCGGATGAAGACCTTTCCCTAGGGGTGCTCCCCGCGCTTATCGGCATGGAGCGACGATACCGGCACAATCCGACAGAACCGGCCCTCCCGCTGCCCAGTTTCCGGGGCAGTCCGGTCGCGTCAAGGGCGCTCGCTGCGCTCGCGTCGCAGCAGCTTGAGAGGCTGGCCGGCCAGTGTTCGCGATCGGCCGTTGGCCGACCCTTGACCCGCCAGGCCTCTGGGCCCCGGACCCGTTGGCAGCTGTTGGAGGGCCGGGGGAAGTGGTCGGGGGCAAGGTTTTTCCCGCTTTCTCGCCTATTTATCATTACATGGATACACTGTCACGGATTGATAAAGGTGGCTTCTGAGCTGGTATTTTGACTTGCCAGGCTAGCGTGCCCGTGATTTAATTAACCCATCGAGGTGGGGCGGCATCCCCAACTCGATCCCCAAAGAACACAACCGAGAGCGAGATCTTCTAATGGTCAGTGCAGTGCTCACCCCGACCCGCGCACGTTCGTCCGAGCGCAACCTGCGCAACGCGACCCTTGCAGACTTGGCCACCCGGCTGGACTCGCAGCAGCAGCGCAAAGTGGACGTGGTCGCCCCGGCGTCGGCTATCCGCGCACAGGGCGGCATGCTGGTCGTCGACCAGGCCGAGCGCCGGATCACCGCCGAGGGCGTGACCTCGGTCGCGGGCACCTACGAGCCGACCGGCGTGTGTGAGAGCGGCATCGCGGACAAGCTCGGCGTCCCGCTGCCATATCTGCGGCGGATGCGCGCCGAGGCGCCGCACCTTTACGACGCGAATGTGAACGAGTGGCTTGGCCGCGACGGGCGCCGTTTCCTGGTGCGGGCGCTGAGCGCCGAGGACGGCGGTACCGGCCAGGCACGGGCGTTCCTGTCCAACGGATATAAGATCATCGATAACTTCGACGTGCTCACCGCCGTCCTCGACGGCGTGCGCCAGGCGGGCGTGCAGGTGGACATCGCCAGCTGTGACCTGTCGGACCAGCGGATGTACGTGCGCCTGACGGCTCCGGAGATTCGCGGCTATGCGCCGTACCTGCTGCGCAACTACCGCAGCCCGTACAGCGGCAGGACCGGCGCCGAGAACCCGACCGTGTTCGCCGGTCTGCTGATCTCCAACAGCGAGACCGGATGCGGCTCGCTGTCGATGACCCCGCAACTGACCGTCCAGATCTGCGACAACGGCATGCCGATGACCAGGGACGTCGTGCGCGCCGTGCACTTGGGCGCGAAGCTGGACGAGGGCCGAGTGGAGTGGAGCGACGACACCCAGCGCAAGACCCTCGCGGTCTACACCGCCCAGGCCCGCGACACCGTGCGGCGCTTCCTGGACCGGGACTACGTCGAGGCGAACATCCGAGAGATCGAGCGAACCTCGGGCGCGCCGGTCGCGGACGTGGAGGAGACCATCAAGTCGGTGTCCAAGACGCTGCGCTTCACCGAGGAGCAGCGCAAGGGCGTCTTCGACCACTTCATCCGGGGCGGGGACCTGACGGCCGGAGGCGTGCTGCACGCCGTGACCTCCTACGCCCAGACCGTCCAAGACCCTGACGACGCGCACGAACTCGAAGCCCAGGGCATCCGCGCCATGGAACTGGCCGCCGCCTGACGCGCCCGCGTGGCCGGGCCGAGCGGCCCGGCCACCGGCTGACACCCGGCGAGGTCACCATGACCGACGACATCGACGAGCGCGAATACCCACGCACTCCGCTGTTCGGCTACCCGGACGACCCGCCGGGCGAGGACTGCGGCGCCCCCGGCGGCGTGCGTTGCCGCCTGGACTGTCCCACCGGTCTGGGTGAGCCGCACGACCCACCCGCGCCGCGCTGCGAGCGGAGCGACACCGAACCTTTCTGACCCCACACGCCGGTCCCCGGCGCTTCCCACTCGTCCGCGCGGGCGGGGCGGCATCCCCACCCGCGCGGCCCCAAGAGAAACCAACCACCGAGAACAGGACGGACCATGACCACCACAACCACTTCCCACGTCAACGCCGTGCTCGACGCCGCCGAGCAGTTCGACACCGACCGACCCGCACCGACGCGGGCTGAGACCCCTGACACGGGTACCGGCGTGGACCTGGCGGCGCCCGGCCCGCAGGCCGTCGCGACGATCAGCATCGGCGCGCTGGCCGCGCACCCCGGCAACGTGCGCACGGACGTCACGCCCGATGCCGAGTTCGTCGGCAGCGTGCGGGCCGAGGGCATCCGCATCCCCCTGCTGATCACGGGCACGAGCGAGCCGGGGGTGTTCCGGATCATCGACGGGCACAAGCGGTTCGCCGCCGCGCGCAAGGTCGGCTTGGAGCAGGTCCCGTACACCTTCGACGCGGCGCGCGCCGCCGACGAGGCGGGTCAGTACCTGGACATGCTGATCACTTCGCGGCACAAGACGGCGCTGACCGCGTTCGAGGAGTCGGCGGCCCTGTTCGCCGCCGCCCAGGCAGGAGCGTCGAAAACGCGCCTGGCGAAGGCGTACGGCAAGCGGGAGCAGGTGGCCGAGGCACTGACGGTCGCCGCCCTGCCGCAGGAGACGAAGACGGCTGCGATCGAGTCCGGCTACGAGTGGACGCTGAGCGAGCTCGCGGCGCTTCACGATTTCGCCGGGGATCCGGCGGCCACCGCGCGTCTGATCGAGGCCGCCGAGGACGACAGCTTCAGCTACCAGGTCGAGCGCGAGATCCTGGAGCGCGAGGAGCGGGCCCGGCGCGAACCGATCCGGGCCGAGTTGACCGCCGCCGGTGTGCGCGTGCTCGACGAGGAGCCCGACGCGGGCAGGCGGCTGCTGCGGCTGCGTACCCAGGACGGCGCGGAGATCGACGAGCAGGCGCACGCCGCCTGCCCCGGGCACGTCGCGGTGTTCGAGCGGTATGGCGAACCGCGCGTGTCCTACTTCTGCGAGGACTTCGCCGCGCACGGCCACGTGGACCGCTGGGCTTCAAGCACGACGCACGCGCCAGGCGGCACGTCGGGCGACCCGCAGAGCAAGGCGGAGACGAGCGCCGCGCGGCGGCTGGTGATCCGGGGCAACAAGGACCATAAGGCCGCTGAGATCAACCGGCGCAAGTGGCTGACCGAACTGCTGGCGCGCACGTCGCTCTCGCGCGAGGATGCCGACCTGATCACCAGGTTCAGTGCGCAGACGTATCTGTCGATGCCCGAGCCGATGCGCAGGTACGCCGCCGACTACCAGGCCCGCGAGCGGCTGGCGGAATTCCTCGGACTGTCGTCGAGCAAGCCCGAGGCGTTCAGCGGCGCGGTCACCACGGCCGGGCAGCGGCGGCTGATCCTGCTCACCTTCGCGCCGGTCGCCACGGCGTACGAGAAGGCGCTGACCAACGACATGTGGCGCACGGACACCGGTTCCTACGTCCAGTCCGGGCGCGCGGACGCGCGCCGCTGGCTCGAATGCTGCAGGGCGCTGGGCCACGCCCTCGCCCCGATCGAACGGGCGATCGTGGCCAACGAAACGTACGTGCCCGCCGACCTGTCACCCGCGACCGCGAACACGATCACCGGCGGGGACGCGGACGGCCCTCAGCCCACCGACGACGAGCCGGACGAATCCGGGCAGTAGACCGCTCCGCCCGAATTGGCCGGGTGGCGGCCCTCCTTCGCCGTCACCCGGTCCGGGCGCGGCGTCGTGCTCCGCCAGACCGCAGCCCTGATGGGCCGTGATCACCCGGGCGGCGAGTGTTCGCGCACTGACACCGCCCTGACCTCCCGCGACAGAACATCCGAGGTGACCGTCATGAGCTTCTACTTCCTCGTACTCGATACGAACGACCAATTCGAGGCTCTTATCTGCGAAGAGCAGTCCATCGATCTCGCCTTGATCTCCGCGCTGCTGCGCACCAGCCGACTCGCGGCCAGCCCGCCGGTCCACGACGGATTACTGCTGTGGATCGACGCTTCGCAGGGCGCCCGCAGGCGTGAGCCGAACGGACGCGCCTGCATCCTGTTCTCGCACTTGTACGGCACCCGTGACCCTCTCGTGTACGGCCCGCTGATCGTCACCGGAGGCACCCCCGAACAGCCCGAGGCGCTGAGCCTTGTACGCGTGGATGCGGCCCTGCGCGACCTGTTCGGCATCGAACGCGGCCACGACGATCCCCGGCAGGACGGCCCGTCATGACCGGCGTACCGATCCCGGCCACGGCCGCCGGGTATCCGGTGAAGTTCAGTTTCGGCATGGGTCTGGACTCGGCCGCCGTCGCCATGCGCTGGTCTGAAGAGCCCGGGACCTATGAGTACGGCGACATGTCTGACCTCGTGTTCGTCGTCGCGATGACCGGCGACGAGTACGACGCCACACGGCGCCTGATGGAGACCCACCTGCTGCCGCGCTTCCGCGCGCACGGCTGGAGGCTGGTGCAGCTCTCGCGCGCCGGCCAGGGTGGTGGGTACGTCGTCCTGGACGACTCGCGCGCCCCGAAGCGCATGATCATGCGCGGTCCCTGGAGCTTGTCGGACGAGCTGGCCGCCGCTGCGACGATCCCGCAGCTCTCCCACCGCTGGTGCTCGGCGCACGCGAAATCAGAGCCCTTGGACGCCTGGACGCGCGACGAGTTCGGCGACCGCCCGCATATCAGCGTAATGGGATACGCCGCCGAGGAGACTCGGCGCGCGCAGCGGGACATCAGCTACGCCAGCGCGCTGCGCATCCCGGACTACCCGTTGCGCCGCTGGTCGTGGGACCGCGAGCGGTGCGCCCGGTATCTGTACGAGACGGTGGGCGAACCCTGGGTCAGGTCGGCGTGCGGGTACTGCCCGTACGCCGCCACGACGCGCAGCCTGCCCGCTCTGGTCGCGCGCTGGCGCGCGGAGCCGCACCTGGCAGCCCAGGCGCTCAGCCTCGAATACACCGCCGTGGCGCTGAACGACCGCATGCCGCTGTTCGGTCGGCTTTCCGCCTTCGACCTGGTCCAGCGCCACGGCTTGACCGACGCCCTGATGCTGCACGAGCGCCAGTTGTCCGCAGCCGAATGGGCCGTCTACGACGTGCGCAGGATCGCCTTTCCACGTCGCGACCGGCCCGGTCAGAAAGGCACAGTTTGGCGCTCGGTACGCCGCGCGTGCGTCGGCAGCCGCAGCCGGATGACCGCGGAACTGCAACGGCGCGCCGCACAGGCCGGGGCCGCGGTGAGCGTTGCGGACAACGGCGCGCGCCGCGCCGTGCTCATCGCGCGCCGCCCCGACCAGTACCCCGCCGTTGAACGGACCCTCGCGCTGGCCCCGGCCGGTGCCACGGAGAAGCAGCGCACGCACTTCGAACACCACTGGCGCGCGCTGACCGCCCGGGACGAGCGGCCCGCCTCGATCGCATGACCCAGCCACCCAACACCCCGCACGCTCCCGAGAATCGCGAGGAACACACTATGCCAACCCTGATTCACACCCGCCTCGATGTTCCCGACCGGCACCCGGCCGTCACCGCGCTAAGCGAACTGGAGACCTCCCACGGCGTTGCGTGGGTGGCCGCCGTCGAGCTGGACGGAGCGCGCATCGGCACCTTCGAGAACGACGGGCGCGGCACGGCGACCTGCTTCGTCCCCTGCGACACCAGCGTCTACAGCACCCTGGACTTCGAACGGTTCGCCGCCACGTGCGCCCGCGACGGCTCGCCAGTCCCGGCCGAACACGTCATGGAACTGCTGGTGGAAGAGTACGACAGCACCGTGATGACCCGCGACGTGCACGGCCTCGCGGGCACCTACGCCCGGCAGGTCGCTGACGGCTGGACGGTCGACTACGCGCACGTCGAGCAGCGGCCCCGCACCGAGCAGGAACGCGCGCACCTCGGCCGGCTCCTGAACGAGCAGCATCCGCCCGCGCCGGATCTCACCGTGACCTGGGAGCTATGGACCGGAGAGGTCTGGCAGCCGTTGCCGCTGCCGCCGTACGACTGAACCCGGCACGCGACAACAGACCCCTGATCACACTCGCATCGCGCGGTACGGCGCGGCATCGCCGCCCGCGCGCCCCGAAGAACACCGACCGCGAAGGAAAACTCTCATGACCGACTCCACCGACCGGCCCAACCCGGGCGAACCGACCAACGGCCAACGCGTGATCCTCGAAGGACTGCACCGGGCGTGCCGCGCCGTCCTCATGCAGGACGAACCGCCCGGGGACCTGACGCCCGGCGCGCAGATCGCCTGGTTCACCGGCGTGCTCTCGGCCGCGATCGACACGCTCGCCGCGCGCCCCGATCTGTACGCTCCCGCGGAGCTCTACAGCCCGCCGACCGTGCGCGGCTACGGGCAGGCGCTGAGCGTCCTGTTCCACGCCCGGCCCCGCTCCGGCATCGCCTACCGGCTGAGCACCTACTGCAACATCGTGCACCCGGCCGGGCTGAACGTCTCCGTCGATCCGGCGACCTCCGCCATCCACCAGGCGATGAAGGCCGCCGCGATGATGCTCCACGCCACGACCGGCAGCGATCCGCGCACCCTGGCCGAGGAACTACGCGACGCCCGCCGCTCGCTGATCTCCGCCGTCGCGTACCTGGCCGAGGCCATCCGTGCCGCCACGGCGCACGGGGGCGATCGGACGTGACCGCAGCGGGAAATAGGGCGATGGCCGACAGGTTCGCCCGCAGGCGGCGCCTTTGGCATAAGGCTCTGTCGGCCATCTGGCCCCGCGCCGTCCCCAAAAGCAACCAACCGGTGCCTTTCATACGGCGCGGAACGTGCTGCGAGTCTACTCGGTCGCGCCTGCCGCACCGTCCAGACGGCCAGGTCAGTGCACACGACGGGCCGCGTATGACACCATCGGCGCGACGAATCCCGACGGCCGGTGCCCCGGCCCGGTCCCCAGGAGGCGACGGTGCCGAGCAGCATCCACGGCCGCCGCGTGGTGACCCGGGCCGAGCTGACCGAACGCGGCGTACCGCTGGCCACGCTCAAGTGGACCTACCGCAACCGGGCGAGCACCGGGCACCCCGAGGCGGCCAACCCCGGCGGCAAGCCCCTGGCCTGGTACGAAGACGAGTGGACCGCGTGGTTCGCGCAGTACCAGCGCACACCGGGGCAAGGACGCCCGGCGGGAACACCCAGCCGGCACGCCAAAGCGCACCCGTACGAAGACGATGAACGGCTGCACGCCGTGCTCGGCTGGATGCGCGCAGGACGGGAGCTAAGCGCCCGCGCCGTGCAAGACGGATTGGCCGGGCTCGGACGCCCGGTCAGCGCCGCAGTGGCAGCCCGCATCCTGACAATCGCCAAGCTCGTCGTGGCCGAGAACGGTACCGAGGCCGACCAGACCGGCGGCGAGTCAGCGATCTGACGGGCGACCCGCCCGCGCCTCGAAGCACGCTCGCCCAAACCCTCCCATCGCCCGTCGACGAGGCAGAGCACCGCAGGAACCACGTGCGGCCCTCCTCGGCTCCGGGCCACGCTCGTGATCGCTGCCTCCCGCATCGCCGGCACACGGTGATTTCCGGGTCTCCCCGTGTCTGTACCGGTCGGCTCGGGCGTGCGAGTCTCCGTGACCGCCGCCCGATCTGGTGAAGACACCGCCACCACGGGGCACCGAGACGGACCGCAATTGCAACGCACGCCGACGCCTCCAGCGGGTTGGTCCGGCTTGAGGTGAGCCGGTGCGGCGGGTCGTTGGTTCCTCGCCCAGCGGAGTCCACGGGCCCGGCCCGCCGCAAGGGCCACGCCGCTGCGCGGGCGAGCTGCGCTCGCGCCCTTGCCCCGGACCAGAACCCGCGGACTTATCCGGTGGCCCGTCACCACGACCAGGCCGGCCGCCCCGGCACCCGCCCACCCGGGCGAGATCCGCAGAAAGGCATCCGCATGAGCATCACCACCGCCATCACCGTCGTCGGCAACCTCACCGAGGACCCGCAGTTGCGCTTCACCCAGTCCGGAACCGCCGTTGCGTCCGTAACCATCGCATCGACCGAGCGGTACTTCGACCGCTCCAGCAACGAGTGGAAGGACGGGGAGACCACCTTCGTGCGCGGCACCGTCTGGAAGAACAACGGTGCCGAGAACCTGGCCGAGTCCCTGGATAAGGGCGCCCGCGTCATCGCCCACGGCAAGCTCAAGCAGCGCACCTACGACGACCGCGACGGCAACAAGCGCAGCGTGATCGAGATGGACATCGAGGAGATCGGCCCGTCCGTCAAATACGCCGTCGCCAAGCCGTCCAAGGCCCAGCGCGGCACCCAGGCCCCCGCCGACACCGACGCCGCCTGGCAGACCGCCGGAGTTTAACCCTCACCCGCGCCGGGCGACCGGCGGACCTTATCCCCCTTCGTCCCTGGCCGGGCGGGCGGCATCCCGCCCGGCCAGGTCCCCAAAGCCACCAACCACCATGAAGGCACCACCGCCATGAAGCCTCCCTCACTGCACCGCGCCGCCAGCCCTGCGCCCGCTCCCGCCGAATCCGTCATCCACTACGAAGTACTCGACGCAGCCAGCGGCACCCTGCTCGACTGGGGATCGACCACCAGCCTGGACACCATCGTCTAAAGCGCCACCAACGCCCGCGCCGACCTCGCTGGCCGCCCCACCCACGTACGCAGGCTGACTCAACCGAACTGGGCGACCAACGCCTCATGGCCGCAGCCAACCCACGCCCCGGCCTACGTACATGCCAAACGGATCCGGACAGCTGTCAGCGACCTGCGCCGCGCCGTCGAGGACGCACGCGCGGCCAGCGTCGATTCCGACCTGCTCAGCCAGGCCACTAACCCGGACCTCGGGGCAGTCCACCCCCTGCCGACCTCCCCAACCCAGGACGACCCGGACCCGCTCGACCTGCCGACCTGGAATCCGCACTACCCGGACAACCTCGACCGGGCGGCGTGGGCCGCCCGAGCCCTGGCCGCCTACGGACAGTCCACCGTGCAGCGTCGGCACGGCGCCGGTGCCGACCTGGTCGCGGAAATGGCCGGAGACCTGGCGTGTGACCTGATGCACCTGCTCGACCACGTCGGCGCCGACGCACACGCGACGATCGAGCGCGGCATCGGCCACCACAACTACGAGGCCGCCGAGGAAGCCGACGACACGGACGGCCTGGAGAGCACAGCGTGAGCGCGCAACGCACCCCAGCGTCAGCCCCGCCCAACGCGGGGCTGACCCGCTGGACCGTCACGGCCATCACCCTGCTCATCGCCGCGCTCTCGTTCGCGTTCTGTTTCGGCAATGCACACAGGCTGTGCATAAGTCTGGGTATCGAGGGCTGGATCGCCTGGCTAATCGGTCCCTCGGTGGACCTGAGCGTGGTCGGGCTGCTGCTCGGCGTGCGGTACCTCGCCTTGCTCGGCTACAGCGACGGGCAACTGTCCAAGCCGCGTCGACTGCTGATCCTGTGCGGCCTGCTGACCCTCGCGCTGAACACGGCGGACGCGATCACCCGGGGCCGGTACGGTACCGCCGCGGTCGATGCGATCGGCCCCGTGCTGCTGATCTGCTGGGCCGACGTCGGCCCGTGGCTGCTGCGGCAGATCCACACCCCCCTCGCACAGGACGAGGCCGACCCCGTCCTGCAGAGCGCGGACGCGCAGCAGGACGAATCCCCGCTACCTCTCGCTGGGTTCGCCAGAGAGGCGAGCGCCGAGGGCGAGCACGCCGACAACCTGCGCGCCGCGCCGCAGCCGCCCGAGCAACACGAGCAGCGATCCGCAGGCGGCCGCGACGAGGCCGGATTGTGGGCCAGGGCATTGCGCCTGGACGCCGCGCACCGCGCCGAGCGGGGACGCCCGATCACCCGCGACGCGCTGCGCGAGGCACTGAGCATCGGCACCGACAAGGCCACCGAGCTCAACCGCCGCCTACGCCAGCACACCGCCCGCCTGGCCGCCCAGGACGGCCCGGTCCCCGCCGACCCGCCGCAGGACGCCGCCGCCGTTCTCGTCCCGGCCGGCACCCGTGCCTGACCGGTCCGGCCGGGATCGCCCGGCCGGACCACCTCATATCCCGCCTCGTATCAGGAGTCTTCATGCCCGCGAACTCTCACCCGTTCAATCCCGCCGCCGCGCTCGCCGAACACCTCGCCGACCGCGTACGCGACGCCGCCAACACCCTGACCGCAACGGTCGAGACGATCACCGGCCCGACCCCGCCTCCCGGCGGCTACACCCCGGTCACGATCACCCTGCGCCGCCTGCTCGACGCGCTGACCGAGCAAACCGTCACCTACGACCTATACGCCGGCCCCGGCCTTGAGGCCGTCGCCGCCGCCCTCGGGATCTCCGAGCGCACCGCGCGTACCCGCTACGGCGGCGGGCCGCGCGAACTGCCGCTGCTGATCGCCCTCGACGAGAGCTGATCCCGGTGGACCGACACGGGCCGTCCCCCGTCTGCGGTTGCCGCAGGCCCGGGTGGTGGCCCGCGAGCGAAGCACCCGGCCCCGACGGCACGAAGGCCAAGGCCGCTTCGCGGTCGCGCTGCGCGCGAGCCTTCCCACCGCATTCGGGCCCGCGCGCTCGACCGCCCCCGGCCACCACCCGCAGGCCACCCGGCCCGAACCAGAACGGAAACAACCGACCATGACCCCCGCACCCGCAACGCAGCACCCAGACCAGGCCGACCCGATCGAGATCCGCTTCGGCTTCCCCACCCACCTGCGCGACCGCAGCGCCCAGGACGGGGAACTGACCCGCTGCGGCCTGTTCGCCATCGGCGCCCCCAACCGCGTCACCGACAACGCCGAACACGTCACCTGCTACCACTGCATGGCCGAGGGCCCCGCCGCCGCGTACATCGTGCTGCCCGACGGCAGGCTCGTCGAACGGCGCAGCAGCGCCCTGAACGACTTCCCCTACGCCGTCGCCGTGCTGCACGACACCCGCCACGGCGCGGCGTGGCGGCTGGAGACCTGGGAGGACGGCATCGGCGATGCGCAGTTCACCCTCAACCACCGCCTACGCGGACGCACCGCGCGGATCCTGCCCGTCCAGTTCGCCGGCGGTGCCACGCGCTGACCAGTGCTCAGAGCACACCGGATCGTACCCCGCAGTCCGCCGAAGCACTCGGCGCGGATGGCCGCTGCACCTTGGCAGACGACGAGTGGGCCGAGATGACGCGCCGATCCCGACTACCGTCCGCGCAACGCTCGCGGCCGGTCACGTGCGAGAGGCGTCGCCGGCTGCCGCGCCGTGGCCGACAAGCTGGCAGCATCCTGGTTGGAGGCTGACGCGCCTGCGGTACCGGATCACCCCGAGACGGATCAGCCGCACGCCCGGGGGGACAGAGAGCGGGACCGACGCCGTGGGCCAGCGCACCCACAAGGCGAGGTCGCCGTGCTCGGCCACGGCCACCACCTTCTCCAGGCTCCAGCGCTTGTTGCCGCGGTCTATCTCGATGCTGATCGCCCTACCTTCGGCCGGGTGCGCCACGCGAAGATCCAGCCTTCTGTCTGCGACACCAGGCGGCGGCACCTCACGCTGCACCCAGTAGCCGTACTGCTCGGCCCACCTCGCAACACTGCCGGTCAGGTGAGCGGTCACCTCGGGCGCGGCCAGATGGGTGAAGCGTGCGGTCGAGCCAGTCACGCAGCGATTGCGCCGCACCATCGAGCCCTGATCCGGTCACGCAACCGGTGTGCGCCACGCGCCGACTTCCTGGCGTGGTTCGGTGAAGTGCTGCGCCAGGGAATGTGGCTGTGCTGCAATGGGTGAAGACCTCCCCGCCGCTCTCTTCGGCGGGAGGTCTTCGTGATCAGCGGCGCAGGAGATCGAGGATGCGGGAGGCGGCGTCGGCGAGAGTGGCGAAAACCTTGACCCACTCCAGCCTCGTGTCCGGCACCTCCTTCTTCTGCTTGGGCTGATCGTCCATCAGTTCCTCCTTTCCGGTTCCACCGTGCCCCACGAGGTTCGCGGGGCGGCTTCGCCGACGGCCGTCTATTGCGCAGCGTGGGGGACCGGCCGGAGTACCGATGTGGCTGTTGAGTTTTCAGTGTGCCGTGACCTGCGATCGGCAATTGCATCCGCATCTGCGGGTACTGGCGCTACTGTAAGGGCACCGCGAATCTAGCGCAGGCGAATGCGAGAACGAACACACTCGGCTTTCGTCGCAGCGCACCGTCGCTGTCGAGCGACACAATTCAGTCCTGCGGTTCGACGGGTTCGTGTCCAGGGCCACGTCACGTTTCTGCCCTTGACTGCGCGTCGGTTGTCAGCCGCGGGCAGTCCGTGGCGCTTGCCCGGCTTTTTAGTCGCTGCCAGGCCAAGTCCCATAGGGGCCACTGGTCAAGGGCACCGCATGCAATGACGTACTCGCGCAGCAGGTCGTAACGCGGCAGTCGAGCGGCGCGGCGCAGCATGTCACTGAGGCTGCTGCGCGCGAGTTGGTCGCGCCGGGCGGCCAGCTGGCGCAGGCTCGGATCGCCGGCCCACACCTTGAGTTCGACCAGCTTCGCATGAAACTGCCCCGTCGTTGTTGCCGCTGTCGGATCCGGAGGAAGCGACCGCCCGGACGGCTCGACAGGGCGGGGCACTTCCGCGGGAACAACGCAGTGACTGCGCGAGTGTTCGGGCTTCCGTGCCGCCGACCATGCACCGTCCGGGCCTCCAAGCAGGACCGAGATCGCCTCGGCGGTTTTCGGTGCCAGTGTCCTGCGGCCCGATACCTGGGCCCGCACGGTCTCCGCCGCGTACCACGCCTGGTGGCCGATGTCCCGGTACGTGACTCTCTGCTGGTCCAGCACCCTGCGCGTATGCCTCAGAATCACGCTGATGGAGACACCGTAGAAGGGGTTGGTCGTGGGTTCGCCCGTGGACGGGATGATCAACCGGGGCTTCTCCTTGTGTCGGCTGAGTGATTCTGCGATCACCGGCAAATCCCTGGCCACAAGCATGACGCCGTAGCGCAGATCGTTCTCCGTCCCGTAGCGCCGCCTCGTGGAGTCGCTCACGAGGTCCCACTATCGCGCAGCAGTCGGTGGATCTGGTCGACGGCGGCTACCGTGACCAGCGACGCCCCGCCGATCAGCGTAAGCACCGCAGCGATCGGGACATGCAGCACGGACAACACCACCGCGGTCGGGACTTCGATCCCGAGCGCGGCCACGGCCAGCAGCGTCCAAGGCCAGGCGGACGTTGGCCGCGGGTCCGGATCGGGCAGGTCCGGCGGCGGCGTGCGTCGTTTCCGGGCAGGATGAAAGTACGACACGTGGGCTCCTTGAGCAGTGAAATACAATAGCCGTCTGGTGACAGGCGACTGGCTTTGGCGGGCCGCCGCGGCAACCGGGCGCAGTTCCCTGACGCACCATCCTCAACGCCGGTGACGTGGGGGACAACCACCTTGGGCACGCCCACGCGACATGTCCCGCGAGACTGTCCGAGACTGTCCGACCCGTGACATGAGGAAGCTCCCGGCTCGGGGAAGACCTATGAGTAGTTGCAGGTTCTGCACCAGCGCGGACGTGGGCTCGGCCGGAACCGCGTGGGTCCTGTCCTGCCCGCGGCCCATCGTTTTCATCGTCATGTCGGCGGGCGCAGGTTGCCACCACATGCGCCGCTGCGAGTTCTCGTCTGACCCGCCCGCCGCCGCGCCAGCAAAGCGGCTTTACCCGCCTGGCCTCCTGCGGTAACTGGTCCTTGGCAGCCCGTGGTCGTCGAGCAGGCCATTCTGCGCGCCCCAGCGCCGCAAGGCCTGTTCGTCATAGAGACGGTCGTCGCCGGGGTAGGGGAAGTGGTTGGAGGCACGCTTGGATATCCACCCGGTGACAGTCGTCTTGGGCGCGTCGAACCAGGCGTGCAGCAGGCCGCGGGGCACTCTGCCCATACCCTGCCACGGACCGTGCGCCCGCTTCCAGGCATCCAGGCAGCTCGCGGCGGCGTGCTCGGCAAGGTACTGCGCCGCCTGCGCGGGCTGGCGCGGCCTGAAGTCGAGCTGACACGGGCCGCCGATCTCCACTGCGGAGCAGAAGGACTGTCTGACCAGCTCGCGACAGTACGGCACCGTGGCGCCGAGGAGCACTGCCGGCGGCCTGAGCCGGTACGCGACCAACCGCGCATCCCACCTGCGGTCGCGGCCCTCAGCTGGGTTGCAGCGCCGGCACAGCAGACCGCGTACCAAGCCAGCGTCGTGGCAGTGGTCGAAGTTTATCGGGGCCGCCTCACCGCAGACGGCGCACCGGCCCTGCTGGTACGCCTCCAGCGTCGCACGCATCTGCCCCTTAAGGCCCCACCAGGGGGCAGCGAGAACCGGCGGCCCGAGTTCGGCCACGTCCGGCGCGTCCCAGAGATGGCATGCGGGCTGAGGATCAGTCACCCGCGCAGGCTAGGACACAGCTCTGACATACGCCGAACGCTGCCCTGGACCGATCACCCACAGGCTCGTCCGTCCGCTGACAGGGCTGTGTGGCGAGACCCCGCGTAGAGCGAGCATCTCACCACGACACGGCCTGCGAACAGCACCGCTGGATACAGGACCTAGAGCAGGCCGGGTTCGTCCAGCCAGTCGAGGCCGATGCGGCGCGGCCGAAGGGGACGGGCGGGCCAGCGGGCGTGTTCGGGCGCCTCCAGATGCACCCGGTGGGGTGTCCAGGCCTCGACGACGTCCAGTTCGAGCGGCGGGGGTGGCAGACGGTCGAGCGAGACGGGCCGGTCCGAGAGTTCGTCGGCGCGATCAAGCCACCATTGCTTCCAGCCCAGCAGGGCGCTGGCGTACAGGGCGACCGGGCCGGGCTGCGGGCCGTCGGCTGTCATGACCACCGCGTAGCCGCGCGTCTCCTGTACGCGGGCCTCCTCGCGGGTGCGCAGGCCGACCAGGCAGGTGCGCTCGTCGATGACGACGCCGACGGCGCTGGGGGCGCCCTTGCTCATCGCGGCGTCGAGCACCAGCAGCGGAGGCTGCTCCCGGGCGTGAGTGACCACCACGTCGGCGAAGCTCACCAACCGGTCTTGCTGGATCCATTGGTCGCGCAGACGCGCGCGGTGCTCCCGGTTGTAGTTCGCGGGGATGCGCTCGCTGATCGTCTGCCACGGCTCGGGCACGACGGCGGCCAGGTGCAGCCAGAGCAGTGAGTCGGGGCGCTGGTATCGCTGGTCGGGTGGATCGAGCGGGTAGCGGGTCAGGTGCACGGCCAGTACCCGGCCGCCTGCGTCGTCGCCGACCGCGTGGGCGTCGATCATCGCCGCCGGTACCCGCGCGCCGGGGTACAGGGCGAGCATCGGATGCTCCACGCCGACCACCTCCCGCCCGCCGGCCCGCGACACCAGTATGACCACGGTCCGGCATAACCCGCGCGGGGCGGCGACGAACTCAGGGTTCGAGGGCTGATCCGCTCGACCAGGTCTGGCCGATGAACAGCGCGGTGGAGGTGACCGCCTGCTCGGTCAGCAGCGCCGCCTGCTCCCCGGGCAGCGAGCGCACCCGCGCGGCGAACGCCGCGCTTGCGGCCTGATCGCCCCGCCGGGCCGCCTCGATGCCCTGGTCGTACAGCGCGATCAGCCGCACATCGTTCTGGGCGTCCTCGGCGTCGGCCAGCAGCGGCAACTGCTCGACGTCGAACAACTCCGCGGGCACCCCGTCCGGGTCCAGACGCACCACCGAGCGCCCCTCGCCCTTGGCGCGCGCGGCCAACTGCGCCAGCGCCACGACCACCGGAACGGCGCGAGCCTGCAACCGGGGCAGCAGGTGCGCCGCCGCCGACCCGTTCCCCAGCGCCGTGGCCGCCAGCAGGTAGCCCAGCGGCGCGCCCAGCGCGCTGATCCCGTGCTCGGCCAGCTGCGGCGCCACCACGCTGATCACCTCGGCCAGGCGCTGAGGCCCGCCGCAGGCCGTGTAAACCTCGATCACCTCGGCGGCCAGCGCCGCCGTGAGCGCAAGGATGTCCTCGTCCGCGGGGATGTGCAGCAGCACCGCCTCCACCGCGCTCTTCAGCCGCGGCCCGTCCGCGCCGGCGTCGATGAGGTCGGACAGGTACCGCGCCCACCCGGGGCGACCGGCCACGCGGGCGTCCACCACTTGCGCCCCAGTGCGCCCGGCGTGCCCCGCAACCAGGTTCGCCCAGGAACCGAGCAGGTAGACCAGCATCCCGTCCTCGCTGGAGACCTCGGCGAACACCTGCCGGAAAACCTCGGGCCCGGCCGCCTGCGCGCGCAGCAGCCGCCGGGAGACCCGGTGCGTACGCTGCGCGATCTGCTCGGCCGAAGCCCGCTCCCACCAGTGCACCACCCGCCCGAGTCTGCCAGACCAGCCCGGGTCGCGGCCGAGCAATGCCGTCCGATCAGCCAGAGCGCCCCAGGACGAATGCGATGCCGACATCGAGCCGTAGTCGAAGACGCACGTCCGCCTGGGCGATTTCACGTGTATCGAATGGACCTGGCACGAAGTCATGCGCATAAACGCCAAGCGCCTGACCGTCCCGTACCTTCGTCTATCCGGACTACCGCATCACCTCGGCCCGCGTGGTGGCACGCACGTCGAACGCGCCTCACGGCACCTATCGGCGCGGCGCGGACCGTTACGCCGCGCCGCCGCGCAGCCTTGGCGGCAGTAGTAGAACGATCCCGGTCTCGGGATCCACCGCCACAGGATCGACACTCGCAGGCTCAAACCGGAACCAGACGTCGCGCGATCTGCTCGGGCTGCGCGGGTCCGGGAACTCGATACGCACCGCGCGGCCGTGCTTGCCCCTGCGCCACTCGCGCAGCACGCCGAGTTTCCACTCTCCCGCAACGCGAGCGCGAACGATCTGGAAGTCGCGCCGTTCCAACCGGGCGTACCCGTCCTTCGGCGCGGCGTCGGCTGCCGGCTGGAGGTCCGGCGGGTGCGGGCCGAAGCGCAAAGACTGGGACATGCAGCGCAGACTATCGAACCTACGTTCGATATCTCTTTCGAGGCCGCCAGCGTGTCCGGAGCGCAGTCGCCGAAGGTCCAGTGCGTGGTGTCACACGGTCCTGCCACACTCTCGACGAGACCAGTCCCAGAGCAGTGACGCCTTGCGCCTCAACGGGCAGGCCAGCACACACCAGGGGATGACGACATGAGCGGACGTGCCGGGTTTTCTGCCGCGACGCGCAGGATGCTCGCCGAGCGCGCGGGCTTCCAATGCTCCGTCCCGAGGTGTGGGGTACGGACCATCGGACCTGGCTCCAGCCCGAGCGCCGTCGTGCGCACCGGCATGGCCGCCCACATCTACGCGGCAGCCGAACGTGGGCCGCGCGGAACCGGCGGGCTCTCCAACGCCGAGCGCAGCTCTTTCGCCAACGGGATCTGGTGCTGCTACGTGCACGGCAAGGCGATCGACGACGACAGCGAGGGGATCTACTCAGTCGCACAGTTGCGCGCCTGGAAGCGCCTGCACGAGGCGCGTACGGGGGCCGAGGTCAACGGCGGGATCGCGTTCGACGGCTTCGGCCTTGTCGACACGATCGCGATCCACTCTGCGCCGGCCACGCTGTCGGGCCGGCGGTTCGACTTCGGGATGTGCAACGTGATCTACGGGAACATCGGCTCGGGCAAGACCGTCTTGTCGCGGCTCATCTCCAGCGTCGCCGACGCCGATCATGTCGCCGCGTTGTCGAGACAGACCGACATCGACTTCGCCGTCCGATGGTTCAACCCCTTGACGCACGAGGTGAACACGCGGGGCCGCGCGGGCGAGGTCAAGCACGTGCTGGACGGGGTCGCCGTGCCCTATGTGGCTCGCCCCTTCAAGACGATCTATCTCGACGACCGGTGCCCACAGTTGTCGCCGCTAACGGTGTCTGACCTTGCGAGTCTCTTTCAGCTCAGCGTGAGCGCGACGAAGGGGATCCTGAGCGAACTGCCCAGCCGCGACGGCGCCGTCAGACGCATCGATGTAGACGGGGATTCCGTGAAGAGCGCAGTGGAGTGGCACGGCAACATCCGGACGGACGACTGGGGCCACATCACGAAACTGTTTGTGGTGGCGGAGTTCGCAGCCGCGCTAGCTCGTCGCCACGCCGAGGTCGAACCGACCTTCCTCATCATGGAGGGCATCTTCAGCAGGCTCGACACGAAGACGCGCATCACTGCCTACGAACGGATTCAGCACTTGATCGGAGACGCTCAGCTCGCGGTAACCACCGAGGACGTCTCCCTGGCGGCTGAGTTGCGCCGAACGTGGTCGCTCCTGGCTCTGGGCGACGACCAGCCACCGGCGCGACACGGCGTGCCGATCCAGTTCGAGATGACGACAGTCGCCGCGCAGCGGCGGGTCGGCGACGGGTAGCAGTCCGCATTCACCAGTCGCTGGGCAGGCGCAGGTCGGTCTTCGCAACGGGCCGCTCGACGCCGCAGTCCGCGGTCATCTTCAGGGCTTTGATGCCCCGGGCACCTGCGCGTCCTCGGAGGTTGCCCGCCCGAGCAGGTCAGCACCCCCGGGCGGCGCGCGTCAAGGCCAAGCCGCTGCGCGGTCGGCTGCGCCGAGCCTTGCCCACCCGCCGCCCGCGCGAGCTTTGACCTGGTCTGTCAACCCCACGAGGACCGCACGGCGGCCCGAGACAGACAAGGACCCGCGATGCCCGCGACCCGACCCGTCACCTTGACCGGCACCGTCACCCAAGACGCCCGCCTGCGCCCGCTGCCCGGCGGCGGGGGCGTAGCCTGCATCACCCTGGCCACCACCCTGCTCCTCGCTGCGACTCCCGGGGCTCCCGCGCAGCCGCGCACCGTCCAGATCCAGTGCACCGCCGCGCGCGGCTTGGTGGCCGACTACATGTTCGACCAGGTCAAGCGCGGCTTGCGCGTCGTCGTCCAGGGCAGCCCGGTGCTCAACGCACCCACCGGGCCCGGCCCGCGCCTGCGCCTGCTCAACACGCTGACCGTCGAACCGCTGCCTGTATGACCCCGGCGGCCGGGCCGCCCACGGGTGGCCCGGCCAGCCCGCCTCGCCGCGCGGTGTCGGGGCGTTGATCGTCTCTTCCCTTTCTTACGCAAGGAGCGTCATGTCCACGCCCGCCCCTTCCAACGGCGTTGCCCTGGCCGACGAGTTCGACGCGCAACGACTCGCGCTCAACACCCTGGGCTACCGGTTGTTCGGACTGCTCAGCCGTGCGCTACGCGCGATGTACCCGACCGCCTCGTACGTCACGGTGAGCCTCGACAGCGTCGACGAAGGCCGGTACCTCGCGCTCGCCCTGGGCGCCGACGGCGCCCAGGTCTACGACTTCGCCGAGCACGACGGCCAGCCGCTTCCCGAGCTGCCCGTCGACCTGGCCGCGCACTTCGGCCGCTACGACCCCAGAGACCTGCGCGAAATGCGCCTGCTGCTCAACGACGCCTGCGGCACCGGCGCGCAGCTGCCGTACGTGCCCGAACACCTCGACGGCTACGCCGCAGGCGCCGTGCGCTGCCTGCTGCTCCACTCGGCCTAACGCTCATCCGCAGGCGGGTCTCGCGGGCGGCACGGAGACCGCCCAGCCAGCCGAATACCGCATGTTCTCGGCGTGCAGCGCGTGTCGGCCGTAGCTTTTCTTTGGCCCTACCACGAGCGTGAATCCGACCCGCCCGTGCATTCCGCAGGTCGGGTGTGGCTGCCCTGCGGAGCGCCGATGTCCCGTCCGCGTCTCATTGCCCCAAGATCGCGCGGCATCACCTCCGCGAGGCAGGATGGGCCGGTATCTGCCCAGCCCGGCTTCATCGCTCAGGCAGCTCGAATCTCGGCCGCAGATTAGCTGCTCCCGCAGTCCGACTGAAACTGCCGGTAGTCGACGCCGAGTTGAGCAAGTGCCTGGTTGTAGAAGGCACTGTTGCCCACCTCTCCGTACAACTGCTGAAAGTCGTTATCGACGGCCTGGAGGTCCGCGCTGACCGCGGGAGTGAGTTGAGATCCACCAGCTTCGATTTGAGCAAGCACCGTTAGCGCACGTTCAGCCGCCTGAATCTCGCTGTACCTCGTCGTACCCACGTCCCTGTAGAACGTTGCGACCACCGCATCTACCTGTGAGCAGACCGCCGGCGCCGCAGCTGGACCGGCAAAGTTAGTGGCAGTGTCATTGGGGTTGGATGAATTCATGACGTGGATGGCGGTCTGGGTAGTAGCGGGATCGGGCACGGTGTTAGCGCCGGGATTGGAAGTCGCAGCGGGGTGCGCGCCTGGGCTTGGGACGCCTGATATTCCAAGCCAGCTCAGGACGGCAACCGCGGATGCCGCGGCGCTGAGTATGGCAGCCACCTTCGGCCAGTTCGTCTTGGGGCCGCGCCCCGCGGAGGGCATGTTGGCGTTTTGATTACCCATTCACCCTCCCGTGACAACTGCTGACGGCGACGGGTCCGTCGCGACGCCGACCTTAGCGGCAGGGGCGCTCGTGTAGCCCGAGCCGCACTTCGTGTCCTGATTGCGGGTCGATTACGTCTGCGGTTGTGACCGTCTGTCGGCGCACAGGGCCCGATCGCGATCGATCTAGGGGCAAACTCAGCCGCACAACTCACCCGTCGGAGCAGGTGCAGCCGGACTCGGGCGACTACCGCCGGACGCTACCTGAGCGAGTCGCGGACCGGCCCGCCTGCGACCTGGAGGTAAGCACACCACCCGGCCCCCGCGCCAAGGCCGGAGCCGCTGCGCGGTCGCGCTGCGCGCGAGCCTTGGCCCGAGACCGGACCGGCGCGCTTGGCCCGTGGCCCGCCAGCGGGCCACACGGCCCGAACCTCCCAGCTCGAAAGACGCCCATGCCCCACCTCACCGAACCCGCACCCACACCCACACCCACACCCACACCCACACCCGTCGACCTAGTCCACCACACGCTGATCGACGCCGCGATGACCGGCCGAACCCTCGTCCACCGGATCGACGCCACGCAGATCGGCGCCGAACTGCGCGACGCGCTGCTGAACCACGCCGCGCGGGACTACCTGCTCACCTACTGCGCCCGCGAGTCCGGGGCGCGCCGGGTGCTCGCCCTGACCCTCGCACTCGGCCACGGAGCCCGAACCGCGGAACACGCCGTGGCCGCCTACACCGCCGCCGCCTTCGCCGCGCTCGCGCTCGGCCAACGCGAGCGCGGCATCCTCCTGCTCGACGCCGCGCTGGAAGCCGAAGACGCGCTCGGGCACGATTACGTCCTGGCCCACCAGCTCGCGCTCGGCATCTACCTGTGCGACCTGCCCGCCGCTGCCTACCGCGAGATGGCGCGCTCCACTCGCCGCCGCCTGCGCCTGGCCTGAGACTCGACCGCGCAGCGCCGGGTTCACGTCCGGCGCTGCGCGGTGTTCGCCTTCGACACCCGGCGCAGCTTCGGCATCACCGCCCGTTCCTGGCCGGGCAGCACCATGAACCAGGCGGGCTCGTAGACCTGGCGCACCAGGCGCCAGCACGATGCACGCAGCTCGATCACCACGCCGTGCGCGTCCGCCACGGACAGCACCGCGCCCATCAGCCGGCGGCCCTGTCCGCGGCCCGGCGGATACGCCCAGAAGAACCCTGCGGCAATGCGCGCCCTGCCTTCGAGCGGCGCCATCGCGCGCACCGACAACCCGGCGCGACGAGCATCCATAACGCGCACCCAGCCCGGCCCGACCAGCAGCACGGCAATCACCAGAGCCGCGATCGCCAGTTCGGCCGCGCCCAACCCGGCCGAGACGCTGAACACCAGCACCACGACCGGCAGGAGCAGCACCGTGCGCCGGATCGCCGCGCGTGGTTCCTCGCGCCACGCCGACCGATAGCGCACCAGCGCGATCATCTCGCACAGTGGCCACGCGGCGAAGCTGAACAACCGCGCTCGAGCCCCGCCGAGCCGCAGTCCCGGAACCTCGGCGGCCAACGACGCCAGTACCTGCCGCTTCTGTGCGCCGTTGCTGGTCGTCGCAGTCTGCATCCCGCACTCCCGGCGACCATCCTCGGACCGGTCCGGGCGTGCCGCGTCTCAGATCCGGCCATCCGGGCGGGTCTCTGCCGGCTACACGCCGATCGCCGTGTCGGACACGGGACTCGACCCGTGCCGCCGTCGGTCATCGGAGAGCCGGCCGCCCGCGTGTTCCGCCGCAGGGGCACCAGAAACCTGCGACCGGCGCAACCCCACGCTCCTGCGTCGCTCTGCCGGGGGTTGCGCAGTCCGCAGCCCTCCGGTGGGCCGAGCCCGTCCACGCCGGACCTCCGGCGAACCCCGAACCGCTCGGCACACGCGGGAGCACATCCATGACCGAACCCGACCTTGATCAGCCCCGCTCCGCTCTCGACACGAACACGCTCACCCGGCTGCTCGAAGCCGAATGCGAGTACCAGGCCACCCGCGCCGGCCTCGGCGACGCCGAGACGCGCCGCTACCGCGAGCTGTATGACGCCTACCTCGCCGCCGGCAAGGACACCCAATCCCTGCTGGCCGCCGCGCCCCGCTCCATCACGCGCGCCTCCCTCGCCGCCGCACTGCGCCGTCATGCCCCGGCCGGCGACTGGGAACAGCTCGAACTCCTCTCCCCCTGATTCCTCCGGCCGGGGCGCCGTGCGTGCCCTGGCGCCCGATTCGCGAAAGGCGCGACCCGTGATCCTCGATCCGCTGCCCGACACCAAGCACACTCGCCACAACCTGCCCGATTTGATCGCCGTCGCCGGGCACCTGCGCGCCGTCGACCAACTCGCCCGCGACGTCATGCCCTGCGAGCACCTGCCGATCCTGCCGCCGACCGGCGAAACCCCGACGGCGCTCGACGATTTCAACGCGATGGCCGACTACATCGCCAAGGCCGTGCGCTACAGCTCCCGCTGCACCTGCCGCCTCGGCGCGAACCCGCAACTGCTCGCCGCGCACGAGCTGGCGTACACCCTCTGGGAGCACGCCTACGCCGAAACCCTCTTCCGGGCCAACTACCGCACCCGTCGCACCCAGCGCCGGATGCCCCTGCACGTCGAGCGCCTTCGCCGCCACCGGGCGACTTTCGAACAGCTCGTCACCGCCCACCAGGCCGGAGCCAGCGCGGCGTTCGACGCACTCAACCGCCTCGTCCGCGCCCTGTAGTCCAGACAGCTCGGAGGACCGCCGGATCGCGCGGCGGCCCTCCGAGAACTGCATGTCCGCTAGGCCGAGAGCGTCACCGGCTTGACCACCTCCCAGTCGCCGACCTCGCGCACGGCGGCCTACTTCGCGTCAGCCGACGACGCGCACGGAGCCGACAGCGCGTCGCGCACCTCTTTCGCCGTGAGCCCGCACAGCGCAGCAACCTCCGCATTGCTCGCGCTCAGTCCTCGCAGGACGCGCAAGCCTGCTCGGGCTCGCTCCTCGAACGGGGCCGCGTCCCGCTCGGCCTCCTCGCGCAGGCGCTCGATCGCCGCCTTGCCCCTGGCCCGCACTCGGGACGCTTGCGATCGCGCGTCCAGCACCGCCGCCACCGCCTCCGTCTTGATCCGCAGTTGCTGCTGCTGAGCCTCCTGTTCCTCCCGCAGCGCCTCCTGCGCCGCCTTGAGAGCCGCCAGCCGAATCCCGCTGCCGCGCCGCGCCATTCACCCTCCATGTGTCGCTGTGAGACCGGAACCGTTCCGCCATGTCGTCATCAGCATACGACCTTTTGTCAACCCCAGAACCCCCACCACTCGCCAATCAGCTAACCACACCACCATTTCCACCTGCACAAACATCGCCGACCCACCACCTTCCCAGCCAGCCATCCGTCACCCCGACCCTCCCTCAACAAGACACCTCTTGCATCACCAGCATCCGGACCGGCTAGACTGTATTTTTTAGTTTACGGATCTGTCGTGAGTGGGCTGCTGAAGACGGGAGGTGTGGCCGCGTGTTGTCCCTTCACAAGCTGACCGCCGGAGACGGCTACACCTACCTGACCCGCCACATCGCAGGCGGCGACGTACAGCGCGAACGCGGCCAGGACGCCACCGACTACTACACCGCCGAGGGCAACCCGCCCGGACGCTGGGCCGGCCGCGGACTGGCCACGCTGGACCTGCGAACCCGCGAGGTCACCGAGCAGGCCATGCGCAACCTGTTCGGCCTGGGCATCCACCCCGAGGCCGAGCGAATCAAGAAGGAATACCTCGCCGAGCACCTGCGCGAAGACCTCACTCCGGCCCACGCCAAGAAGGTTCAGCAGGCTGCGGACAAGGCCGCCGAACTCGGCGGACCCTTCCGCAGCTACGAACCGCCCGAGCACTTCCAAAAGCGCGTGGACCAGCGACTCGACGCCATCCGCGAGGAGACCGGCCGCGAGCCGACCGAGGCCGATGCCAAGCGCGCGATGGTGCTCGAAGCCCGCGCGCAGCGCGCCGCGGTCGCCGGCTACGATCTCGTTTTCTCGCCGGTCAAGTCCATCGCACTGCTCTGGGCGCTGCACCCGGACCCGCAAGTCCGAGCCGGCATCCGCCAAGCCCATCAGGAGGCGATGGCCTCCGCGCTGGACATGCTGGAAACACACGCCGCCTTCACCCGCACCGGCCGCAACGGCATCGCCCAGATCGCCACCCGCGGCATGGTCGCGGTCGCGTTCGACCACTACGACTCACGCGACGGCGACCCCAACCTGCACACGCACTACGTCGTAAGCAACAAGGTGCAGGGCGTTGACGGCATCTGGCGCTCGCTCGACGCCCGTGCGCTTTTCCGGATGACCGTGGCCGCCTCGGAGCACTACAACACCGCCCTGGAGACCATCGTCAGCACGCGGTTCGGCATCGGGTTCTCCCCCCGGGAAGACACGCCGGACGGCAAGCAGCCGGTCCGCGAGGTCACCGGAATCCCGCTGACGATGATCGACCACTACTCCTCCCGGCGCACGGCGCTCGAAGCCCGCTACGCCGAACTGGTGCGCACCTACCGACGCGAGCACGGCTACGACCCCAGCCGAAAGGCCGCCTACCAACTCGCCCGCCAGGCCACGCTGGAGACCCGCCAGCACAAGAAGCAGCCCCGCTCGCTCGCCGCGATGCGCGGGACCTGGCACGCCTCGCTGCTGGCCACCTTCGGACCGGCCGGAGTGCGCGCCATCACCGACGCCGTCCCCGCGCGACCCCAGACCATCGGCGCCGAGACCTTGAACATCGGCGCCCTCGCGGCGAAGGTCACCGCAACCGTCGAAGAGTCCCGCTCCACCTGGACGCGCTGGAATCTGCACGCCGAAGCCGAACGCCTCCTGCGTGCCGAGCACCGATTCAACAGCCTCGACGAGCAGAAGCGAACCGTCGCCCTCGTGGTGCAAGAGGCCACCAGCGACCGCCACGCCGTGCGCGTCAACGCCCCTCCACTCACCAACGAGCCCAAGCAGCTGCGCCGCAACGACGGCGAGTCCGTCTTCACCCAGCACGCCGCCGAGCGCTACACCAGCGCCCGCATCCTCACCGCCGAGCAGCGGCTGTTGCACGCCGCCCAGCACGAGTTCGTACCCACCATGGACCCGCAGATCGCGCACATCCTGCTCGCCGGCGTCGAGCGCGAATCCGGCCGCACCCTCGACCCTGGTCAGCGGGAACTGGCGATCCGCTTCGCCTGCCACCCCGCCCGCATCACCGTCGGCCTCGGCCCGGCTGGCTCCGGCAAGACCACCGCGATGACCGCGTTCACCGCGCTCACCCGCGAAGCCGGCCACCGCGTCATCCCGCTGGCCACCTCCTCCGCCTCGGCCGCGGTCCTAGCGCGGCAGCTCGGCGTCCCAGCCGAGAACCTGCACAAGTTCGTCTACGAACACCTCGACGGATACCACGCCGATCGCCTGCGTTCCGGCAGCCGGGTTCCCGTAGCGCTCCAGCACCTCCAGGTGCGCGCCGGCGATGTCATCCTCGTCGACGAGGCCGGACTTGCCGGAACCCCCAACCTCGATCGCCTGCTCACCATCGCCCGGGAGCACCAGACGCGCATCGTGCTGCTCGGCGACTACCGCCAGCTCGGCGCCATCGAATCCGGCGGCGCCCTGCGCCTCCTCGCCCACGACGCCGGAGCCATCGAGCTGACCACGCTCTACCGCTTCGCCAACCCCGCCGAGGCCGCAGCTACCCTCAAGCTGCGCGTGGGCGACGCCAGCGCACTCGACTTCTACACCGAGAACCACCGCATCCACACCGGCTCCCGCGACGGCATGACCGAAGCTGCCTACCAGGGCTGGCGCACCGACATGCTGGCCGGCAAGAAGACCATCCTGACCGCCGCAACCGGCATCGACACCACACGACTATCCGCGCAGGCACGCGAAGACCGCGTGGCCGCCGGACAGGTCGAAGTCGACGGCGTCGAGCTGCGTGACGGTAACCTCGCAGGTGTCGGGGACTGGATCATCACCCGCGACAACAACCGCAAACTGCTCACACACGGCGGGCGCGACTTCGTCAAGAACGGCGACGGCTGGACCGTCCTGGCCCGCCACGACGACGGCGCCTTGACCGTGGAACACGACAAACACCACGGACGCCTGACGCTCCCAGCCGAGTACGTGCGCGAGCACGTCCAGCTCCTCTACGCCTCCACCGTCATCCGCACCCAGGGACTGACCGTCGAAACCGCCCACCCCCTGATCACGGAGGAGATGACCCGCGAAGAGCTCTACGTCGCGCTCACCCGCGCGCAGTTCCACACGACCCTGTACGTCGCAACCCACGACATCCTGCCGCTGGACGAGGACGAGCGGACCGATTACCCGCGCAACGACCCGCGCGCGTACGCGGGCATGGAAATCCTGCTACGCATCATCAACACCGAGGGCGCCGAACTATCGGCCACCGAGGCGATGCGCGAAAGCCAGCGCCTCGCAGGCTCGCTCGCAACGCTCGCACCGTACTTCCAGCACACCCTGGAGATCGTCTCCCGACCGGGCTACCACCGCCTGGTGCACGACACCTTCGACGACGAACTCGCGCAGGCAGTAACCGACTCGCCAACGTGGGCGAGCCTGCGCCGCACACTCATCGCCGCCGAACAGGCCGGACACCACGGCGACTTCCTTCTCAAGCAAGCCGCCGACCGCGAGAACCTGACCGGAGTCAGCGACCCGGCCGAACGACTCGACCTACGCATCAACACCTACCTCGACAAGCGCCCCACCGGCACCGTGACCGACGAATCCGGCCAGCCGAAGTGGCTGACCATACCCGCCCGCAGCCACACGAACCTAGACCCCGAACTGCACAGCTACCTGCGAACACTCGGCGACCTCACGGAGATGCGCGTCCAGGAACTCCAGCAACTCGCGGCAAAGGAGCAGCCAGTATGGGCAGCGGACCTGCTTGTGGACCGCATCGCCATCGTCGCGGCTTTCCGAGACCAGTACCAGATCACTGACGCAGATCCGACCCAGCCCCTCGGACCGTTCATCCCTGCCGAGAGCGCCGACCACCACACCTATCGGCAAGCCCTGCGCGCACTTAGCCCGACCTCAGAAGGCGAGGACGACGCACAATCTGCAAGCCGTCGTCGACCCTCACCGCACAGTTCCAACAGCAAGCGGGCGGCAGCGCTTCATGCCTCCCGCAAGCGCGATCTGGACAGCGAACTGCTTGTGCAACGCGATCACAGCCTGTCGCCGACCGCCCAGCGGGATACCGCGTCCGTCCACTACCCGGCGCAGGTCGAGCACCAGCTCGGGCATTGACGACGTCCTAATCCGCCTCATGGATCTGAGCAAAATACGTACGCTCAGCAGCGATGTCGGCGGTACCAGATGCCGTGGAGGTCGCGCCGCGAACTCAGCAGACTTGAGATGACTCCGCCGGAGGGAGTAGGGCGCGCTGTGATCCACTATTGCCATCTCGCCGGAGTCGCGAGCCTCCAGCAACCAAGAGGGCCTCTGATCTGGTCAGAGCATGATCGCGAGAGTCGCTATTGTCGGCGTCGGTCGCGCTACACCCGGTATGCTGGAGGTGCTGCTAGTACCGCCTATTAGCCCAAATGGCGAAATGCCCGTCACGGGCATTTCGCCTCTGCGTTTGGAGTGTAGCCGAGCATGGCGAGATATCTGGTCACCAGTGCCCTCCCGTATATCAACGGGATTAAGCATCTTGGCAATCTCGTCGGCTCTATGCTGCCAGCGGACGTGTACTCGCGGTACTTGCGGGAGCGCGGTCACGAGGTGCTGTATATCTGCGCTACCGACGAGCACGGTACGCCCGCCGAGCTCGCTGCGCAGGAGGCCGGGTTGCCGGTCGAGGAGTTCTGTCGACAGCAGTACGAGGCGCAGAAGGCCGTCTACGAGGGGTTCCTGCTCCAGTTCGATCACTTCGGCCGTTCGTCGTCTGTGGCCAATCGTGAGCTGACCCAGCATTTCGCCCGGCGTCTGACGGACAACGGCTTCATCGCCGAGCGGGTGGTCAAGCAGGTGTACTCGGTGGCCGACGGGCGTTTCCTGCCGGACCGGTATGTCATCGGCACCTGCCCGCACTGCGGCTACGAGGCAGCGCGCGGAGATCAGTGCGAGAACTGTACCCGCCTGCTTGATCCCACCGAGCTGATCAATCCGCGGTCGGCGATCAGCGGCAGCACTGATCTTGAGGTGCGCGACAGCCACCATCTGTTCTTCGAGCAGTCCGAGCTCGCAAACGAACTGCGGGAATGGATCACCACGCGCGAGGGCTGGCCGGTACTCACGACCTCGATCGCGCTCAAATGGTTGAACGAAGGGCTGGAGGATCGGGGCATCACGCGCGACCTCAGCTGGGGCGTGCCAGTGGACCGACCGGGTTTCGAAGGCAAGGTCTTCTACGTGTGGTTCGACGCCCCGATCGAGTACATCGGCGCGACGCGCGAGTGGGCCGAACTGGACCCCGAGCATCGCGACTGGCGCTCATGGTGGTTCGACGCGCGCGACGTGCACTACACGCAGTTTATGGCCAAAGACAACATTCCCTTCCACACGATCATGTTCCCGGGCATGGAGCTGGGCACGCGGGAACCGTGGAAGATGGCGGACTACATCAAGGGTGTCAACTGGCTGAACTACTACGGGGGCAAGTTCTCCACCAGCCGTAAATATGGGATCTTCACCGACGCAGCGCTGGAGATCCTGCCTGCGGACTACTGGCGCTACTTCCTGATCGCCAACATGCCCGAGTCCGACGATGTGTCCTTCACCTGGGAGCTGCTGGCCGCGCAGTGCAACAAGGACCTGGCCGACACGCTGGGCAATCTGGTCAACCGAGTGCTCTCCTTCAGCACGAAGCGGTTCGGGCCCAACGTGCCGGACGGCGGGCTGCCCGGCCCGGCGGAGGCGGCGCTCGGTGAGCAGATTGCCGAGTTGGTTGCCGAGTACGAGGGGCACTTGGAGGCGATCCAGTTCCGCAAGGCGGCGCATGCGCTGCGCTCGGCGTGGTCGGCCGCGAACGCCTACCTGGACACGAAGGCGCCGTGGACGGCAATCAAGACCGATCCAGACGAGGCCGCATTGACGCTGCGCACGGCGATGAACCTGATCAGGCTGTTCGCTCCGCTCTCACGGCCGTTGATCCCGCAGACGGCGGCGAAACTGGACGCGGCGTTCGGGGAACGCGAGATCCCGTGGCCGACCGAGGGCGAAGTGAGAGCCTTGGACGCGCTCAAGTCTGGTGCCGCGTTCACGGTTCCGCCAGTGCTGTTCCGGAAGATCACCGAGGAGGACGTGGTGGGCTGGCGCGAGCGGTTCGGAGCCCCGGCCGACGAGGTGTGAGCGGCGGTTCGCGGCCGGATTACGCGCGCGGCGGGGCGTTGACTTCGAGGATGTGGTGCCCGACAACGCCCGCGTCGATGACGGTGCGGTGCGCCGAGCCGTGGACGTACTGGTGGAAGCGGTCGTAGTCGTGCCCGGTCAGGTGCAGCAGTAGGAGCGCGATGCCAGCGCCGTGACCGACTAGGAGGAAGGTGCCGGGTCGAGCGGCCAGCTCGTTCCAAAGGCCGACGTGCCGGTGCTGGACGTCTACGCTGGATTCGCCGCCTGGAGTCTTGAACAAATGGATGGGCGTGCCGACGCGGGCGGCTTCCTGTTCGATGAGGTCACGGCGCTGGCCGGAGAGGTGGCCGCTGTTCTTAGCGGCCAGCCGCGGCTCGTGGATCGTGACGGCGGGGCGCAGCCGCTCGGCGAGGATGTCGGCTGTTGCGGTGGCGCGCCCGGCCGGGCCTGTGAATAGCGCGTCGAAACGCACCGTGGCCAGATGTGCGGCGAGTTCGGTGGCATCTTCGACTCCCTGGCGGCTAAGGCGGCCCTGGATGCCGTGCCCTTGGTGGATGCCTAGCAGGTTCTCCTCGGTCTCGCCGTGGCGCACGACGTAGATCCTGGTGGGCCAGTCGGCGTGGGATGTTGTCAGTCCCACGGACGTACCTCAACGATCTTTGCTACCGCCGCAGCCAGTTCCTCGTGCTCGTGCGTCGGCATTTCGGGAAAGCGGTCGTGGTGCCACTCGATGTAGAGCACGGAGATCAGCCCGAGCGTGCCGTCGTGGATCATCTTGCGCAGGACCGGGTATTCGGCGCCTTCGATGTCCATCTTCACAATGACCTGGTCCTCACTGTCGACTTCGTGCGCCAGCCAGGCACTGAAGTCGATGCAGGGGACTGGGAGCGGATTGTCGTAGTCGATCTGTTGGTCGTAGACCGGCGGCACTCGCTTGCCGAGCAACAGGGTCGAGCTCTCGTGATGGCCGAGGTAAAGGCTGGCGGTTCCGTCGTGGGTCCAAACGGCCTTGTCGTAGAGCGTCACGTGCGGATGGCCGGTGCGTTCCACTTCACTGCGCAGGGATGTGTGCAGCTCCGCGTTGGGTTCGAAGGCGTAGAAGTCGTGGTCCGGCAGCGTCTTGATGAAGTCGGCGAGCACGCGGCCGAGGTTCGCGCCGCAATCAATAAAGATCTTGCGCACTTGACGCTCCTTGAGCCGGGGGGATGGCGAGGTCGAACAGGTGGTCACTTCTGATCAGTGAGAATCGCCCGGTGTCGTCGTGGAAGTAGCGCTCTTGGTACCAGGCTGAGACCGTGGCTACATCGTGTCCTCCCCGGTATTGGGGCAGGTCGCCCCAGTAGAACAGCTGTCCTCCGGGTGCTTTGGCCCAGCGCAGACAGCACGGCAGCGGGCTTTTGCGCACGCCGTGATTGAGGGCGGTGAACATCGCGGTCAAGTAGCCGTGGTGGTCGGCGGTCTGTGCTGGATCCCAGTGCAGCGTCCCGTGATCCTGCTTGATGGCGTCGATGGCCTCTGGGCAGCCCGCGGACGCAGCGATGCGGTCGCGTAGCTGGCGATCCCAGACGATGCCCAGGTGGCCATGGACGAGGGGCTGCGTGCACAGGAATGTGCCGTGCGTGCGGCCGTATTCGCGTTCGTAAGGGCTCATGAAGTCGTTGTAGAGCCCGTAGTGTTCTCCGCTCCGCGTCGTGAGTGTCCAGTGGACGCGCGCAGTGAACGGAGTGTCCCACCAGCCGAGGTGATCGGGCTGCCACAGCAGATCGAGCACACCCAACATGAGCACCCCGATCGCGGCGGGCAGCACGCGCGGGCCGGCGACACCGGCTAACACCCGCAGGGGCGCGGCGGCGACGGCAGCGGCCAGGATTGCGTTGGTCGCGATGTTCTCCCAGAAAAGGATCCCAGATGCGGCGGCGATGACACAGTTGAACAGCGCTGTCGCCGCGAGTGCTGCGACCAGTTCCCAGCGCCCGAGAAAGGCGATCAGCGGACAGACACCTTCGACCAGCATGGTTCCCGTGTTCATCGCGCGATCGAACGGCGCGAGGCGAACCAGGACGCGGGCGACTGTCTCCTCAGGAAGGAAGCGAGCCCAGCCCCAGCCGTAGGCGGAGGCCGCGAGGTGGTGGGTGCGGTTGTTCAGCATCCAGTCGAGTGCTCCGCTGCCCAGACGCGCCTTGCTCCATGCCGGTTTGAGATAGTGAGACAGCGAGATACAACACGTCAGGAACAGGATGGCGCCGTCCCGTTCGGCGGGTTGAGTGTGGACGCTCATACTACGGACGAGCCCATCGGCCAGAAACCACGCGACGTACATCTTCACGACGCGCGTGGGCATTTTCGCGTGATGCTGCCACCCGCGAAGTCGAGCGCATCCGATAGCAAGCCATGCCAGCAACACCGGTGGCCAGCACAATCCCGCAGCCGCGCAGGCGAGACATGCTGCGCGATCGATCGCCTGCGGTCGCAGCGGCAAGGCGACGTCGAAGTCGGCGGTTGTCGTGCGCCAGGTCAGCAGGATAACGATGAGCCCGTAAGGCCACTGCGCGAGCGGTGTCGCGCGGACGTGTGTTGTCAGATCAAGAACCGTACATATCACGAGGGTGCTCGCGGCGAGAACGAGCACCGGCTCAGATCGGTGCTGATCTCGCTGGCCGGCGGAGCCATAGCGCTGCGCGATAGGTGAGACCGCGAAGCGGTACACGGCCAGCGCCATAACGATCAATGCGACCTCTGCGCCGCTCACCTGGTGCTGACCCGATCTGGGTTGGTCTTGCGCGTGGCAAGGCGCTCAATGTGCTGCGCAATCAATGGTCTGGCATCCTTGGCGAGGAATTCGTCACGGAGCCTTTGCGCGCGGCTGCTGATCTCATCCGTTCTGTCGAGCAGGGCCAGCAGGCTGTTCAGCGTGACGTTCGGCGAGGCGACACCGAGGTGCTGATCATGCACGGTGCGGGCGCACCAGTGCTGGTCGTAGGTCGGAAGCGGGATCAGCAACTGTGGTTTGCCCAGCAATGCCGCCTCGGCGATCAGGTTGAATCCGGCGTTCGCGACCAGGCAGCGTGAGCGGGCTAGGTCAGCGAGAAAAGACGCTCGGTCGAAGCGGCGGACCACGATCCGGTCGTCCGCGCTGTTCAGATCCACCAGTTGTCGTGCGTCGGCGTCGTGCGCGTAGATCCGCAAGCTGATTTCTGGGAGGTTGTCGGCAACGATCCGCGCCAAAGCGCGGGCGCTTGCGTTCGGCCCGTGGCCGAAGTAGCGCGAAAAGTAGGCGGTGATCACCGGTTCGCTCGTGGGGGTGGAGTGCCACACGTCGTCGGCGAGCAGTGGCGGGATGATCTCGATCGATGCATTCGGCGCGGCGAGCGGCACGAAGGAACAGATGAAGGCGCGGGTCGCGTGGGGCGTGAACCAGCTAAGGCGCTGGCGGTCGGCCGTCGGCGTGTACGCGCCGATGTCGGGCAGATCGAGGAAGCGGAATTTGCTCTGCTGGTCGATGGACAGCAAGGGCCGGTCAAACTGGTAGGCCAGGTAGGACGCGGCCGGCTCATAGTCGGTGATGAACACATCGGGAACGCCGGTACGCCGAAGCACCTGTGCGATGGCGCGGTAACGGCGCAGCCCATCGTGCAGGTTGCCGATGTTCGCTGTGATCGCGGGCCACCAGCGCACCCGGCCCCGGCTCGCGATCAGGGTCGGCATCCAGGATTCATGCACGGTGAACCCGAGGCCTCGCAGGTGCTGGGCGCCGCCGCCGGTGGCGATGAACTGCACCTCGTGGCCGCAGCGTCGCAAGTGTTCGGCCAGGGCCGCCTGCCGGGAGGCGTGGCCCATCCCGATGCCGTTGACCCCGACGGCGATGCGCAGAGCACGATCGAACAGCGGCGTCACAAGGATTCCTCGCCGCCCAGACGGCGCAGCACGTTGCGGGTGACCAGCTGGACAACCGGATCGGTCAGCAGCAGGCGAGGCCAGTCGGTCGTCCCGGCGTTGAACACGGTGCCACCCGCGACATGAACGCTCAGCGTCGCAGCCCGCACACTCGTCTCGTGCTCCCGGACCGGGAAGCTCCATCCGGATCGAGGCCCCTCGGGCAGTACCGCCAGTCCGAGCAGGTCCAGGCTCTCCGGCGTGCCATCCCGGTAGGTCAGGCCAAGCCGACCGTCGTGGTCGAAATCGAGTTGCGCCCCGTCGCACTCGTAGCCGACCAAGGCGCCCTCGGCTCCGAAGACGTCCCCGGCCGCGAGCCCGGTGCCGTCGAACGCCCAGTGCCCGGGATAACGCACCTCATAACCGATCTGTTCGCGCGGCCCGTCCCAGTGGCCGCCGGCATTGCGATAGCTCGCACCGAGCAGGCTGTTTTCCGGACGAGCCTCCCACCACTTGTCCGGGCAGCCACGGGTCGAATCCGGATCAACGCCTGCGGCACCGGGCGGAAACTTCTCGCAGATCAGGAGAGCTCCTGTGCTTTTGGCGCGTGTCCTCCACCAGCAGGTGTTAGCGCCCAGCACGGCAAGATTGCCCCCGTGCGCGCAGTAATCCTCGATCTGCTCGCGTGTGCGAGCGGTCCAGTACTCGTCGTGCCCGGCAGAGACGATCAGGCTGTAGCCGGTCAGCGGCATGCCCTGGTCGATGTCGAGATCGGTGCATACGTCATAGCCGATGCCCTCGCTGTCCAGCCATGTGAGCAACTTCCCGTCCCAATGGGCGAACGTTTGACGCGGGGAACTTGCATCGTAGTAGTCCGCGACGCCCTTGACCGGGCCACCCACCCCACCGCCCGGCCGATTGAGGGTGACCGTTGAGACCTGCGCCGGTGCCACCCCATCGCAGGTACCGTAGAGACTGCCACCGCCCGCCTGGTTGTAGGCGTGGTAGGTCGACAGAGGTAGCTTGACCAGTAAACACCCGCTGCGCGGAGAATCCGGCCTGATTGCGAACAGTAGCCGAGCGCAGCGCGCGTCAAGCTTCTGCGCCGACGGCCGCGTGAGCGGTCGAGTGGCACTCGTTCTCAGTACAGCGATGTACGCTCCCGGTTCCCAGTCCCGAGGGACGGGGAATTCGTAAGCGGGCCACTGCCAATCTCGGTCGAACACTCCGTCTGGCACGTACGCTCCGGGCCAATCGCACGAACCTACGTACCGCGCGGGGTTGCCGAAGCGATAGAAGTCGGCGCTGAACCTCGCAGCCCGAGTGGAGACGTGGAGGTTAAGCGTCTCGCCAGCGATTACCGTCGTCGGCGTCGAATAGCCGTTAACCTGATCCGCGCCCATGTCACTTCGCCGCAGCCGGTCGATCGCCGTACAGACCGATCGCTTCCTCAAGCCCGGCGGCAAACGACACGCGCTCGACCCAGCCGTACTGGCGGAACTTCGCCGAGGAGATCCGGAATGACGCGGTCTCGTCGCGAAGGCTCGCCCGCACGAGCCCGACCCCAAAGCGGCGCGCGATCATCTCACCCAGGTCCGCTATGTGAACGACCTCCTCGGATACCGCGTTGTACACCCCAGGCGGTACTTGCTCATCCGAGGCCGTCACGAACGCCGAACCCAGGTCTGATACGTGAGTCAGCTGCCGGAATACGCCGCGTGAATCCGTCACGGTCAGCGCTCGGCCGGCCGCCGCTGCCTCGATCATCGCGCGTACGACCGCCCTCGGCCGCATCCCCGGCCCGTACGCAGTACCCAGACGCAGCGCGACGACATCGAGACCTAGTTCCGCACCTTCTTGCAAGGCAAGCTGTTCCGCACTGAACTTGGACAACGCATACGCGCCACGAGGCCGGCACGGGTGGCCCTCATCGACAGGCTCCTGCGTAGCCTCGCCATAGATGTGCCAGCTCGAAGCCACGACAACCCGACGCACACCGGCCTTGGCAGCCGCACGCACGACTTCCAGCGTTGCCCCGGCGTTGTCGCGGAACGCGCCGATGGGGTCCTCTGCCGCTTTGTAGATGTCACCGACTCCGCCCAAGTGGCAGACCACATCCACATCACCCAGCAGTCCTGAGCGTGCTAGAACGTCAGCCTCTGCCAGGTCGATCACATTGACAGGAGGCCCCGTTTGGTCGTCGGCCGCCACCTTGTCCACCCCGACGACGCGGCGCCGCTGCGCCTCGAATGCAGACACTATGTGAGGTGCCAGGTAGCCGGAAACGCCGGTGACCATGACAGTGCGCCCGAGTACGGACATGAAGTTCCCCCAGCTCAGCTGACAGGACGATCGGGTATCGCTGAATGCTGATTCACTAGTGTGCATGGAGACTGCTGATATGGCAGCCGGTTTTCCGTGTCGTCCGCTCCTTTCGGGCTTCGACTCCGGCCTGCCTGGTGATTCTCTGATGCCGATTGGCGCGCTCCAGCTGGCGCGTAGAGGCCCGAGGTGAATCTCAGCGCGATGTTTTCCACTCCGATGGTCGCCGCGGAACGAGGGACATGGAACCGCCTCTGCCGGACTTCTCAGACGTCTTACTGGCCCGCAGGACGCCCTGAAACGTCCCTAGTTCCGGCCTTGGCGCCCAATACCGGGCTGAGTTCCGTCATTCCTCGCAAGGGCGGGCCGGTCAACGGGTCATTCCGCTCAACGCGATGCCCAGCCCGAGAAGCGAGTTCTCATTCGGGGGGCTGCCGCAAGTCGGTCTGCGCATACAGTCCGCCTGTCGTGGAGAGCGCCCCTCTCAGAAGGTCGCCGATTGCCTCAGGCTTGAGGTCGATGGAAGCGATGCCGCCTCGCGTGAACGGGATTTCTTCGAGCAGATACTCGCCACGGCTATCGTCGGCGAACTCTGGTCCGGTTCGCTCCTCGAAGGACCAGTTCTTGATTGTTGCCAGGTAGAAGTACTGCCGCTCGTTTTCAGCTTCCAGCACGTGAAGCAGGCTGATCACGTTGATCTCGCCTGCGAGCTCTTCCTTGATCTCGCGTTTGAGTGCGGTCTCACGGTCTAGGTCGGTCGGCTCGACGCCGCCGCCGGGCACGACCCAGTAGGGAGCGACACCTGGTCGGGCTCGCTTCATCACGAGCATGGTGTCGTTCGAAGTGAACAGAATCGCGCGGACGCGCTCCTTCACCGTGACGGTCTCCAATCTCGGTCTAGTGAGATCACGGTGAGTGGTTCCCGCGGCTAAGAGCTCCGTGGTTCGGATCACGTGGGTAGCGCCGCGTGGGGACACTCCAACGTGCCACCATGCAACGATGCTCCGGTGACGGAGAGAGAGCCAGTCTGGTACGAGTTATGCGCATCCGAGCTGCTCCAGCCGCTCGGCGACAGGTGGCTGCACGTCGAGGCGGTCGGCAGGCGCGCTGGGAAGGTCGCGTCTGAGTCGCTGCGACCGGAGGATCGGCCGGCGTTGATCGCGGCGGCGTGGCTGCATGACATCGGCTATGCCCCGCAGATTGCCCTGACCGGCTTCCACCCGCTCGACGGGGCCCAGTACCTGCGGGCGATCGGCGTGGACGAGCGGGTTGTCGCTCTGGTGGCGCATCACTCATGCGCGCGATTCGAGGCGCAGTTGCGTGGTCTCGGTCGGGCGCTGGACGAATTCCAACGGGAGCAAGGCGCCGTTGCCGATGCGCTGATCTATGCAGACATGGTGACCGGTCCTCGCGGACAGCCTCTGACCGTCGACAAGCGGCTCGCGGACATCTTCGAGCGTTACCCTGAAGGCTCCGTGGTGCACACTGCGATCAGCCAGGCCGCCGGTGAACTGCGTGCGGCGGTTCTCAGGACCGAGATTCGCCTCGCGCCGCGTGAGACTTCGTGAATCAGTCAGTCGATGTGCGGGTATTCCTTCGCGAGGAAGTGGTCGAGCTGTCGGCGCATGGTCGGGTGGATGTCGAGTGAGTCGAACTCGGTTGGCTGGAACCAGCGCACGTCCGAGGCTTCTTCGTTCTCCGCGGGCGCGCCGCCGACGGGGCGGCCGATCAGCGTGACCTCGTACTCCTGGCGCACTTCTCCGTCGGTGTAGGCGACGATGTGGGCCGGGTCCGAGTAGACGCCGAGGAATCCGGTAACCTCCGCGACCACTCCGGTCTCCTCTTCGCACTCCCGGACCGCGCACTGTGCCGGGGTCTCGCCGATCTCCTGGGCTCCACCGGGCAACGCCCACTGGCCGGTGTCGCGGCGGCGTTGCAGCAGGATGGCGCCGTCCGCGTCGACGACGAGCAGGTTGCTGGCGGGGATCAGCGTGTTGGGTGTCGGTGCGGTGGGGTCGCCGTAGTACTCGGTCCTACCCATGGAGGATCCCTTCGTCGGCGGTCAGCGGTCTGGCCTGCTGCCATACCGTGTCGAAGCTCTCGGTGTACAGGTCGAACCAGCCGCCCTCTTCCGATCGCCGGAGGTGCAGCAGTGGGTTGGCACTCGCTGGTTGTCCCCAGATGTGAGGATTGACGAGGACCTGGTCGTCGTAGCGGAAGAGCGAGGCATACAGGGTCGTGGCATGCAGGCGTATCGAGCATCCGTCGACCGCGAGCAGGTCCAGATAGTAGGTCAGTGAGGCGCGGATCTTCGCGGACAATGTTCCGTGCAGACCTTCCTCGGAGTCCCGGGTCTTGACGGCGTCGCTTCGCGGGTCGCCGAAGCAGAGCCGGATCTCGACGCCGTCGGCGGCACGCCGGGCGAGCATCTTGGCGATTCTCGGGTTGGTCTGGGCGAAGAAGGTACCGGAGAAAACGAGCACGTCGATGCGTTCTTCGGCGCCGTCGAGCAGTGTCAGCCACGTGTCTCGGGGAACTGAGGCGCGGTTGGGGTAGACGTCGACCAGTTCGGCATTCCGAGGCGGCTGGGGATCTGTGTTGGTCAGTTGCGATTCGGGCCAAAGCTCCGACTCGGCGACTTGTAGGGTCGCCGCAACAGCCGAGCGATGCTTGCGGTGCGGTTGGCGGCCTGGGGTGATCCATCGCTCGACGGTCTTCGGATCGACCTGGCACGTGGCGGCGAGTTCGCGGACGTCCACGCCGCGCTCCTTCATCACGATGCGCAGTCGTTCGTTCACGGCCATATTCAACCGGACCTGGGTATCGCGCGCCAACACGTATCGGCGGCGGTTGGTGCGCCGAAGACGATCGAGGTTACGTACGCTGGCAGTGTGACGCTCTTGATCCTCTGGGACGTCGACCACACGCTCATCGAGAACGCCGGCGTAAGCAAGTTGATCTACGCTGCGGCCTTCGAAACGCTGACCGGTCGGCCACCGCGCCTCGCCGCCCCTACCGAGGGGCGTACCGATCCCGGGATCATGAGGGCGTTCTACCAACTACATGGGCTGGCGATGCCACCCTGGGAGCGTGTGGAGAGGGCGCTTGCGCAAGCCGGAGCGCGCCACGCAGACCTGCTCAAGGCGAAGGGCTCGGTGCTTCCCGGAGCAGTTGCCGTGCTTACGTTGCTCGGTGAGCGATCGGGCGTCGTTCAATCGACGCTGACGGGGAACATCCGTGCCAATGCCCTGGTGAAGCTATCGGCGTTCGGCCTTGACACGCTGCTCGACCTCAACCTCGGGGCGTACGGGTCGGACGGAGAACGTCGGGCGGAGTTGGTCGGTGTCGCCCGCCGCCGCTTTGCCGACGCCAGGGGGCGTGAGCCCGATCGAACGGTGCTGGTCGGCGACACACCTCGGGATGTGGAAGCCGCGCTCAGTGGCGGCGCCGAGATTCTGGCCGTGGCATCGGGCATACACAGCCCTGCCGACCTGCACGCCGCAGGGGCGGGAAAGATTCTCGACGACCTGACGGACAGCGCCAGGGTTCTTACGGCTCTCGGCCTGGACGGCTAAGACAGGCTCGGGACGTTTCAGAACGTCCCTGAATTCGTTGCAGACGTCTGAGATATCCGCGAAAGGCGGTTCACCGTCCCGCTATCTGCGGCGACGATCGGAGTGGCAGGCGTAGCGCTGAGTTGTCGTCCCTAGACTCAGCGTGCCACCGCGAACGGCAGGGCCGCGCCCAGCTGGATCGCTTGCCCACCAACGGATAGGAACCGTTCAGCCATGCCCGAAAAGGTCGTCAAGGACAAGGTGCTCGTTTACGTCGTGCGCGACGGGCGTCTGCTGGTCTTCCGGCACACGGACTACAGCTATGAGGAAGTCGGCATCCAGGTCCCCGCCGGCAGCATCAGGGCGGACGAGTCCCCCGAGGACGCCGCCCTGCGCGAGGCGCGCGAGGAGACCGGCCTGCACGACTTCAAGATCGTGAAGAAGCTCGGCGAAACCGACTACGACATCAGCCCGTACCGGTTCGAAATCCAGCACCGCCACGTCTTCCACCTGGAGTTGGCCGAGGAAGCGCCCGAGCGCTGGGCCAGCCAGGAGGACCACGACGGGCAGCAGGAGCCGACGCACTTCGAGTGCTTCTGGGTTCCGCTGGAAGCGGCACACATCCTCCAATCCGGCCAAGGCGCCCTGCTCGGGCGCCTGTACGAGTAACCCGCCAGCGGCAGACGGCGGAGTGGGAGGCAGTCGATGGCGCACGCGAACGTCGCGAACCCGCAGGTCCTTGATATCTACCGCACCCTTGACGCTGACGGTGCTGACACCGCCGCCTCAGTGATCATGAAGCTGCGGGGCGAGACGTGCGATATCGACTGCCTCTACTGCTACGAGAAGCGCAAGGAAGCCCCGGGAGGCGCACGGATCAGCGATGAGCAGGTCCGTCGGCTCGGTGAGATCTTCGGTGAGCGTCCCCTGGCAATCGAGTTGCACGGCGGCGAGCCGCTGACCGTCGGCAAGGAGCACATGGCGACCCTGCTTCGGCAACTGGCCGCGCAGCCCACGGTCGTGCGCGTCTCGATCCAGACCAATGCGCTCGCCCTGGATACCGAGTGGCTCGATCTGTTCGACTCCTGCTATCCGGGAATACGCATCGGCATCTCGCTGGACGGCGACGCCAGCGGAAACGCCTGGCGCGTGGACTACGGCGGCGAACCCGTTTACACTCGGGTCGCCGCCGCGCTGGAACTGCTCGCCGCCCGCGGCCGCCACGCTGGGATCATCGCCGCGGTCACGCCAGCGGTACTTGGCCGGGCCGAAGCGGTCATCGACCACCTAGCGTCCTTCAGCGCCGTCAACGCGGTCAACTTCGCCCCGTGCTTCGACTCATCGATCCGCCGCTCGACCGCGACCGCGGCCCGGCGCACCCCAGCCAGCAGGGTTCTTCAGCAGCACGCGGTGTCGGAACCGTCCGGCCCCGCATGGGCTGTCACTCCCGATGAATACGCCGAATTCGTCCTTGCCGCCGGGGTGAGGTGGGTCTCCGCGGGCCACTTCCGGCGGATCAAGCTCGAACCGATCGTTTCGACGATCCGACGCATACGGGGACTCGAATCGGGCTTCTGCCACTTCAACAACCTCAAATGCGACCACGTATTCACCCTGTACCCGGACGGCCGCTTCGGAAGTTGCGACGAGCTTCCCTGGCCGGCCGCACACCTGGCAAGGCTTGGCGAGGTCGACGCGGAGCGCGATATACGGGCCGCTCAACGACGTTCACCGCTGCTGGCGCAATTGCATGTGCTGGCAGCCAAGTGCGCGAGCTGCGACTATCGCGAAACGTGCGGCGGGGGTTGCCTGGCAACTCGGGTGCGGTTTCACGATGAGTCCCGCAGCGACGACGTCTACTGCGCGTATCGGATGCGCCTGGTGGACGGCGTCGCGAGCATGCTCGCCCTGCCTGGCGACGCTGGCGCGGCCAGATGCCAGACGCTACGGTGGCGCCCCCGAGCGGTGAACCAGATGCGTGACGTCAATGGGTTCCTGGCACGGTGGGACGACCCACACGCGCGACGGCAACCCGCCACGCTGCTGCGCAGTCCCTACGGAAACATCAACACGGTGGGGCTCCCTGGCACCCACGAGGCAGACGACCTGGACCCTGCCCATCCGCAATGGGATCAGGCCATCGAGCCCGGCGCACGCACCCTTGTCGAGATCGCGACGGATTCATGGGGCTGCGTTACCTACGACAGCTGCGAGGGTCATGCCTACGACGGCGTGGACATCGAACCGCGCATCCGGCAGCTCGGCATTTTGCCGCGAAACCGCACCGAGTACCGGTCTGTGGCCGCCGCCCTGTGCCGCGTGGCCACGGTCGCGGAGAGACTTCTGCCCACAGATGTTCGCCTCGTGATTGGGCGCACAGATCTGACTTGCGAGTCCACGGGTCAAAACCATTCCGTGATGGATGTCCGTCTTGAGCCCGCGCAAAGCGGCTGCTGGAGGGGGTACTTCGCCCAACTCGATGTGGCGAGCGAGACGGTGGCAGCGGCAATGCTCTCCACTCGGCCAGCTACAACAAATGAGTGCGCCTGCGAAAGCGAAACGAGGCGTCCTGCATGTTGAGCCCCATACAGACCCTGAGTGTCCACCAACGCCTCGGCAGACTCGGCTACTTCCACGCGCTGTTCATCGAACCTCAGATATCCCGTTCAGCCGACTGCGGTGCTGACCCGCAACTTCCAGACATCGCGGCACCGTGCTGCAACCACGCCGACTCTGAATCCGTCAAGCCAGCCTCGATGCGACTGCTGGACGAGTCGGCGTGGAAGTTGCTGAAAGAGATAGCGATCTGCCTCGGGGCGAAGCCGCGCTGCCCGACGGCAACAGCCGAGTGCTGTCCGACCTGCCGCGTCATCGCGGACGGTCTGTGCGTTGCCACAGCCTGGACCGCTGTGCAGCGGCGCGTCTTCAAGCCCGCGGGGACGCCTGATTACGCCACCGACACGATGATCTCGCTGCTACTCGGCCACGCCTTCGCTGTGCAGCAGGAGACTGCCTGCGCCTTGGTCGGAGATTCCACGTACGGCGGCGAGATCCCGCAGGCCGCGGAGAACGACCTGCCGCTGACTGCCGAACTCATCAACCTCTGGTGCGACCCGTTCTCGCCGGCGGCGCCCCAGGCCTTCACATGGCTCAACCACTGTGCCGGCATGGACGACCTGCGCCATGTCATCCAGACTCGGAGGGCGGCATGACACGACCGTTGATCCACCTCGCCGAGACGCTCACGATCGGGAGCATCGAGGGCTTTCTCAGCCAGGACGAGATCGAACAGCTCGGACAGCTCATGGCCAAGCATCTCGCGCACTTCGGCCCCGAGCGTTTCGACACCGAGCGCGGCGACACGATCCACGAGATCCCTGGCCGCACCGCCGAGCACGCGATGGCAGTCTACGAGCCCGCCGGCCGTCTTGAAGTGCGGCAGATTCCATCCGACGCCGAGCAGATCCTTCAGGGCGCGTTCGAGCGGTCACGCGAGGCGCTGAACCGCTCATTGCCGTCCGTCATGTTGTGCCGTCCGTGGACCTACGTCGAGTATGGTCCAGGCCAGCACATCACCGCGCACCTCGACGGCATCGCGCCCGATCCGCTCAGCTGGCCGCGGCAGATCGCTGGAATCAGCGTCGTCATCAGCGAGCCGGAGCGCGGCGGGGCCTTCCACGTCGAAACGACCTCCGATCATCGGCTGTGGAGAGACGGCCTCGCTGGCCCAGAGTCCGGCTACGCCCCGGGAACACATCTGGCCCACGACGGAGCAGACCATTCCACGCCCTGGTTCGTGGCCATGCCGCGCACTCGCTGGACCGCCACGCCGGGGTCCGGCACTGCACTGCTCTACGGCTCGCAACTCGCCCATGGAACCGAGCCCGTGCTCGTTGGAGTCGCGCGCAAGTTCATCAGCTGGCTCGCCGCGGACTGACCCCGGTCGGAGGAACCATGCTCATCGCTCTGGAAGGGATAGCCGGAGCCGGCAAGAGCACCGTACGCGACCGGCTGCTCTCCGAGACGCGCTCCAGCGGGATTCCCGCGGTTGACGTAGGACAGTTTTCCTGGCTAGACCCCAGCGCCACCCGAACCCTTGTCGCCCTGCGTTCCGGTCGGCGTCAGCCTGGCGGACTAGCCTGCGCCCGCCGTGATCTTGCGCTGCACCTCGACTTCAATCTCCAACCCGCCCGGCTCATCGGCCAGGTCATCGCAGATCGCTGGCTGATCTCGACAGCATGCTTGCTTGCATTGGTCAACCGCCGCTCCGTCGGCTACTACGTCAAGCAGTTGGCGGCCGACGCAGCCGTCCATCCCGACATCACGGTGCTGCTGACCACTCCGGCTCATGTGTGTCTCGCGCGGCTGTGGAAGCGCGAGAGCCCGCGCAGATTCACCGAGGAACCCGGCCACGCGACGAGGCTCGGGCTGCTCTTCGAGGAGGCCGCTGAGGCATGGACCCGGGTGACCGGGAAGACGGTACTGCGCCACGTCTGCCGTACCAGCGCCGATCTCGATCGGATCGCATCCCAGTGCCTCACGCTGCTCGGCGGCGTCTCGGCGGGTGGGTGACGCCATGCATCTCGATCCAATGCACCCTGCGGCATGGGTGGTTGAAGAACTGCGTGCCGAGGGCTGGATAGTCCACGACCTGCTGGCTTTCACCAGGTCAAGCACACTGATGGCCGCCAGTCGAGGGTCCTCGACGCCGCTCGTGGTCAAGGTGGGTTTCGGCAGCAACCATGTCCTGCACCAGCTCAGTGTCGAACAACGCCCGGCCGCCTACGGCTTCTACTGGTATCAGCAGCTCACTGACGCCGAGCGGGCGCTTTCACGCGACGACTTCCGATATGAGCGTGACCTTACGATCGCCGCGACCTCAATCGAGCACATCGTCCCAGCCGTCGAGCACGGCACTAGCGAGCACTTCGACTGGTACGCCATGCCGCTGTGCGATGGCGGCAACTTCCGTCCCTATCTCGGAGACTCTAAAGACCGCGCCATCGGACTTCGCGTTCTCGGCGACATCGCCTATGGCATCGCTGCGCTTCACACGCATGGCATCGTGCACCGCGATGTGTATCAGGAGAACATCCTGATACACGGCGGGCGCGGTCTGCTCACCGATCTCGGTGCCGCCCGGCGGATCGGTACACCCCGCGGGCCGCGAACTCGGGCGCCGGAACCGCACTGGCCTCCCGAATACGCGACGGCGTACGACTCGGCCGCTGCTGCCGCCGACGTCTTCAGCCTCGCTGTTCTTGTTTTCCGCTTCCTCATCGGCGACCTGCCTCGACTTGACGGCAAGCGTGACATCCCGAAGCTTCCGTCATCTCTACGCCAACTCGTCCCGGCCGCCTTGCGGCATGACCCGGGCATGCGCCCCGTCGCTGCGGAAATAGCCGAAGCGCTCTACGAGGCGGCTGAGAGCTGCGAGCAGTGAGGGTCCGAATGAGTCACCGGAGTAGAGCGCCGCCCAGACGCCATCGCTCAGCAACCACCCGAACCGACATCAGGAGGAACCGAAGTGCCCGAGAACACCGAGATTGAGGACTTCCTCGCGGCCGTGGACGACCTACGCGGCGACGACGAGACGGTCCGCACGACCGCCCATACCTCCAGCGTCTCCGCCGAGGGCTGGATCGTCGACACCGAGGACACGCAGGTCACCGCAGCCGCGAGCTGACGCTGCGCCTTACCGCCCGCATCAGTGATCAAGAGCCGTGTCATCCGGCGCCACCACCACGGCGCCGGATGGCGCACGACACCAGGAGGAGCGTCGTGGACACTCTGGACCTCATCGCCTTCGCCACCCACGACGTCGACCGGTGGCGGGAGGCGCGGTTGGACAAGCTGCACCAGGTGCTTCGCAAGCCTTCAACTCAATCAACGAACGCCGCGGGCATCTCAGGGACCGCACTGGAGTTCGCGATCGCCCATCACCTGCTCGAAGGTGCCGAGCGCGCGGCGCGCGCCGGCAAGGCGGACACGCTCGCCTGGTACAGGTCACGCAGTTCCCACGACTTCGACGACTTGCGAACGGCCAGCGAGCACCCCTACCACCTAGCTCCGGCGATCGATCCAAAGCAACTGGACGAATCAGGGATCTCCGATGCACCGTTCTATCTGCTCGGGCCCGACAGTGAGCCTGCCTCGCACGATCTGCTGCATCTGGTGGATTCGGCCCTGTCCGCTGCAGACGAGACTGGGTTCGGCGCCCTCGTGCGGCACCACGCCGCCATCATCTGCCTCCTGCGGCGGCGACCGCTCGGCACGACTATGGCCAGCTGGTCGATCACGCGGCTGCCCGGCACCGTCTTCACTGACCATGCCGACGAACCTCTCGTCCTGACCCGCGATCTCATCCACGAGGCCGGCCACAACTGGCTCAACTCAGTACTCTCCGCCCGAGGGGTCGAGATCTCCGACTCTCCCTTGTTCTACTCGCCATGGAAGCAACAGTCGCGTTCGCCTTTTGGGTTCCTCCACGCCTGCTGGGCCTTCCCCCTGACCATGATCTTCACCGCCACGATCTTGGAATCGGCCATCGGTCGCGTGGCGACATTCCTTAGCGCCTACCTGGATCAGCAACGATCGCTCCTGGCGGGAACCGACCGCGAGCACTCGATGGCACAGGAGCTGATCTACGATCCCGAGCTGCGTGAAACCCTCGCGGCCGTCCACCAGGCAGCGCGATCCCTATGACTGAATCCGCCATCGCCATCGCCATGCGCAATCCGGACGGTCACGAAACCTACGCCGAGCACGGCAACGCGATCCTCGAACACGAAGTCCCAGCGAGCGCGTCGACCGTGTTCAATGTCGGTTCCGTCGCAAAGCAGATAACCGCGTACCTGGCGATCCGCATGCATCACGCGCGCGTCCTCGACCTCGGTGCGAACATCCGACGCTACCTGCCTCGAGTCCAGATCGATGACGTCACGGTCGGCGAACTGATCACGCACACCGCCGGCTTCCGTGACGCCGAGACGCTGCTCTCGCTGTGTGGCTACCGAGACCTTGATCACTACACGGCCGATGACCTGCTGAATCTGGCATACCGGCAGCAAGCACGCGCAGTGCCCCGCGAGCAGTTCCTCTACAGCAACACGCACTATCTCCTGCTCGCAAAGCTGCTGGAAATCACATGCGGTACGCCCCTGGCGCGGCTCGCCGCCGACGAGATCTTCACTCCGCTCGGCATGGCAGATACCCAGTTCATCGACGACCAGCGAACGCTGATCCTGCACGCCGCCGCCTCATACGAGAACAGCAATGGCCAGGTGCGCAAGGCGACACGGCCCGTCGCCCTCGCTGGCCCCGGATCGCTGTGGACTTCCACCCGGGACCTCATGAGATGGCTGCTCAACCTGCATCAGCTATGGGTCAGCGGCGAGAGCGAACACCTGCCCTTCGGCGAAGTGTTTGCGTATGTTCCAGCCGACCGCGCCGAGTTCGCCTACGGCCCTGGCCTGTATGCGACGAGCAAACCCGCCCAGTCGGTATTCCACAACGGCCATGAGCACGGGTTCTCGGCATCCACCATCCTCGGACGTGACGGCGCGGCGATCCTCTGCGTGGCTAACGCTTCCTGGACTCCTGCGGAGAGGCTTATCTCCGAGATCAGACGGTTGGCCGTTCCGCCACAATGCGCGAGCGACGCGTTGCGAATCGCCCTTGAGCGGGGAACGCCGATCTCAGCTCGCGAACGTGAAACGCAACCGAGCACACGGCGAAGTGAATCAGGGGACACACAGCTAGGTGTCTTCGCCGCCAGCGACGTGCCTGGACGCGTTCAGCTGCTTAAGATCGGCAAGGACCTAGCACTGGTTCGGCGCGGCACCCGTGACCTCCTCACGCCGCTCGGAACGACCGGAAAGGCATTCTGCGGGCCTGGTTTCGTCCTCACACTCGATCCGGCGACGGGCGACGGCGACGCAATCAGCAGCTTCATGCTGGATCTCGACCGAGCACCGCGGATCCGCTACACGCGCCTCGCGGCGGATCTGACAAGCAGTCCACATGTAGAGCGCGACGCGGAACTAGCCATCAGCCGACCCACGGCTCCCGGTGCGTCATGAACTGCATCGTGAGTCGGCTAGCACCTAGGACGACAGGCCTCAGTGCAACTGTGTCGCTCAGGTGTTTAGCCTGCGACGCCTGTATACCGCTAAGCGGCGCCTTCCCACGACAGAGCGCTGTTGGTCACGCTTCGTGGTTCGACGGTAGCGAATTCGTTTTCACACGGGGTGTGAACTGCACGCGCATATTCCATATGTTCGCACCCCGTTATGCATCTTTGATTTCTGATTCGCTGACTTCCTCTGGCTCGCTGCGTGCCCGGCGGCTTCGTGGGGCGGCGCACGCCGTGCGCAGACCGGAGAGAGGAAATGTGATGACCGCACAGCGGATAGGCCCGAGCGGGGAGACCGCAGCACCCGTGCGGCCTACTGGCGTCGAGCGGCCGGGGTGGCCGGCGTGGCGGTGATTGGTGCGTTGTCGACCGGGCGGTCCGGATGGGTGTGGGATCCGGCAAGCGCCGACGAGCAGTTGGCGGCGGCGTGCCGGGATCTGGAGGCCGGGCGGTTCGGCCTGGCCCGGGAGGCGTTGGTGGCTACGCGGGAGGACTTCGCTACCCGTGCGCGGCGCTCGATGGTGATGGCGTCGGTCGCGGCGGCCGGGGAGGGCGAGGCGGCGCGGCATTGGTTGCGCGAGGCGCCGGAGGATCCGGACGCGGTGCTGCTGTGGGCGCGTACGGCGGTGGTGCTGGCGCTGCGCTCGTTGCGCGTGCGAGATGCCTGGACGCAGTTGGCTGTGCGGGCGTGCAGCGAGGCGGCGGCGGCGTTCCCGGCGGATCCCACGCCATGGGTGGCGCTGTTGATGCTGGCACGGCTTGGTGTCTTTCCACGAGTGACGGTGCGGGAGGGTTGGGCCGCGTATTGGGCGCGGCATGAACCGTTAGGGCCGCGCGAGCACCCGGATCATCTGGACGCGCGCTGGCGGCGGCGGGTGGCCCGCGGTTTGGGCGGTCACGATCAGCACTGGCCGCCACCGTCGCGGGCCGCGCATAACCGGGTGGAGGTTGCTGCGGAGCAGCTGGGGCTGATCAGCGCGCGGGGGCCGTGGGAGCTGATGCTGGAGGTTTGGGCGCGTGATCCGCGCAGCCGTGAGGGGCACCACCGAATGCTTGAATGCCTCTCTCCCCGCTGCGGCGGCTCGGCGCGCGCGATGACGCAGTTCGCGACATTCGTGGTGCTGGCCGCCCCGGACGATGATCCGTTGCAGCTGTTGCCGCTGAGCGCGCGGGTGGAGGCCTATCGCGCAGCTCAGCAAGATGATGAGGCCGAGCGGGTGGTGTGGACGGAGAAGCGGGTGTGCGTGAACGCATACTTCGACTGGTTCCTGCCGTTGCGCAAGGGCGGCGGGCCGCTGCCGGTGACGGACTGCTCGCTGCTGGCGCACGCCCTGTACATGGCGGGTGAGCGCACTTTCGCGGGGGCGGTGATCGAGGCGATGCGCCCGTACACAGCACCGTATCCATGGTCCGTGACCGATCCGCAGCAGGACGGGGCGGCCGGTTTCATCGAGGCGGCCCGCGCACTGCACGTACCGGCCCCGCGGCGGCTAAGCGGATGGGAACGGCGCGAGCTGTCCGGATAACCCCTCAGTCGTCCCGTGCGCGCGAACTCCGTGGCGCGCACGGGACCAACCCGGGCCGCGCCGCTGCCGCCTTGTTGTGGTCGCCGCACCGGCGGCGCGGCCCCTTTCATGCCCACGGCACGACGTTTCGCCCTGATATGCGAAGGAGATCCCTGTGTCTGCATCCCATGCGCTGCCGCATCCGCGCACCCCCGCGGACGAGGACCGGGAGCTACGCGAGCGTTTCGGCATCACACCGGTGCTGGCCCGCCGTCAATCGTGGTTCGCGGCCTGGACCGCCCCGTTCAACATCATCAGCGTGATCACCGGGGTGGTCGGCACCCTGGCTACCGGGATGGCCGCCGGCGGACCTGCGGCGCTGTTCTGGGGGTGGATCGTGGTCTCCGCGTTCACGCTGGTGGTCGGGGTGTGCATGGCGGAGCTGGCCTCCTCGATGCCCACGGCCGCCGCGCTCTACCAGTGGACCTCGGACCTGGCTTCGCCGAAGCGGGCGCCGCGCTGGTCGCACCGGGTCGGCTGGCTCAACTTCCTGGGTCTGCTCGGCGGCGTCGCTTCCGTCGCGTACGGCGGGGCGATCTCGTTGCAGGCGTTGATCGCGCTGCACTGGCCGTCGTACTCGACGAGCCCGACGCGCACGCTGTGGATCACCGCCGGACTGTTGGCGCTCTACGGCCTGGTGAACATGCTGGACATCGGCCGCATCGGAATCGTCAACAAAGCGTCGGCGCTGTGGCTGCTGGGCGGCACCGTCTTCATCGCCGCGGCGCTGTTTCTGCGGCCGGCGCATCACCAGAACGTCGCGTTCGTGCTCGGGCACCTGGTCAACGAGACCGGGTTCAACGCGTCCTGGGGTGGGTTGTACGCCACCGCGCTGGTGCTCAACTGCGGGGCGTACGTGTACTGCGGGTACGACCTGGCCGCGCATCTGAGCGAGGAGACCCGCTCGGCCGCAGACACGGTGCCCGGGGCGATCCTGCGCGCGATCTGGGTCTCCGCCGTCGCAGGAGTGGTGCTGATCGGCGCACTGTTGTTCGCGATCGGCGACTACAACGCCGAACTTGGCTCCAGTCTGGGGGCGGCGGCGCAGATCTTCCTCGACGCTCTGGGATCGACCTGGGGGCAGATCGCGCTCGTGGTCGCGTTCGGCGCGCAGGTGTTCTGCGGGGTCGCTGTCGTCACGGCCGCATCTCGGCAGGTGTTCGCGTTCTCGGGGCGCAACAAGGCGTTTCCCGGGCACCGCTGGTGGAGCCAGGTCTCGTCTCGTACGCGGGTGCCGGTGAACGCGGTGTGGCTCTCCGTCGCGCTCGGGTTCGCGCTGACGCTGCCGGGGCTGTGGGGCAGCACGGTGCTGAACAACGTCGTGTCGATCAACGTGATCGGGCTCCTGCCGGCCTACGCGGTGCCGATCTACCTGCGGCTGCGCCACCGCGACGACCGGTTCGTCCCCGGCCCGTGGAACCGCGGCGCGGCGGGGCCCTGGTTCGCGCGGATCGCCCTGGTGTGGATCACGGTCGCGTGCCTGGTCGTGGTCGCCCCGCAGGCCAGCCCGATCACGCACAAGAACTTCCCCTACGCCGGGATCGCACTGCTCGGCACCCTGGTGATCGAGCAGCTGTGGTGGTGGGGCCGGCGCCGCACCTATGCCGCGCCGATCTCCACCATGAGCGCGGCGCAGGCCGCCGGGATCCAGGACGAGATGGTCTGACGCGATGTCCACGACGAGCATCGCGCAGCCGGAAAACGACACCGGTGCCACGCCGCGCGGGATCCTGAGCACCGACGAACTGCTGGAGAGGACCGGCAGCGGTCAGATCGACACTGTGCTGGTGGCCGTGCCGGGCCCGAGCGGTCTGCTGCGCGGCAAGGCGTACGACGCCGGGTACTTCGCCGCGCACGTGCTGGAGAGCGGCACACGCGCCGCCGCGTACCTGCTGACCACGGACCCGGATATGCGGGTACTGCCCGGGTTCGCGTTCGGCGGCTGGGAGCACGGCGCCGGAGACCTGTGGCTGCGCACCGACGCGGCTACGCTGCGCACCGCCGGATGGGCCCCGCGCACCGCACTGGTGCTGGCCGACCCGTGCGACCGCCAGGGCCGCCCGATCCCCGTGGCACCGCGCGCGGTGCTCGCCCGCCAACTGCACCGCCTCGCCGACCTCGGCCTGACCGCCTCGCTGGGGGTCGAGTCCGAGGCCATGGTCTACGACACCTCCTACGGCGACGCGGCCCGGCGGGGCTGGCGCGACCTGCCCCCGGCCGCCGACCACAACACCGACTACGCCCTGACCCACCCGGCACGGCTCACCGCCCTGATCGAGCGGATCCGAGAGACCGCGTACGCCACTGGGCTGCCGCTGGAGGGAATCAAAACCGAGGCCGGCGCGGGGCAGCTGGAGGTCACCTTCCGGCACGGCGAGCCGATGGCGGCGGCCGACCAGCACGCGGTCTACAAGCTGCTGGCCCACCACGCCGCCGAGCACGCCGGGATGGCGCTGACGTTCATGGCCAAGCCGTTCACCGGCCGTGACGGCAACTCCTGCCACCTGCACCTCTCCCTCCTCGATGACCAGGAGCGCAGCCTTCTGGTCGACGCTCACGGACGGCTCACCGATCTGGGACAGCACGCCGTCGCGGGGTGCCTGGCCGCGCTCGACCAGCTGGCCGTCCTGATGCTGCCGAGCGTCAACGCGTACAAGCGCCTGCACACAGACACCGCGCCGCTTTTCGCCCCCACCACCCTGAGCTGGGGCTACGACAACCGCACCTGCGCCCTGCGCGTCTTGGGCGCCGGGGAGAGCGGGCGGATCGAGTGCCGCATCCCCGGGGCCGACGCGCAACCACACCTGGCCGCCGCCGCCCTGATCGCGGCGGTGGCTTACGGCACCGAGCAGAAGCTGCCGCTGGACGAGCACCCCGTCGCCGCCAGTGCCTACGACGATCCGCACGCCACGTTCCTGCCGCGCACGCTGCCCGAGGCCGCAGCCCGGATGCAGGATTCCGCACTCGCCGCCGAGCTGCTCGGTGTGGATGTGGTCGCGCACTACGTGCGGGCCGCGTGGCACGAGGCCGAGTACCACCGGAGGCGGGTCAGCGACCTGGAGCGCGAGCGGGGGTTCGCCCGCGCATGAACGCCCTGAACACCACCAGAGTCCCGCCGCACACTCAGTCATCGGCGCGGCAGAACCCAGATCCTGCCGTCGCCACGCTGCTCGCGGTCGCGTTTGAGGTCCCCGACGGCGGGCTGGACCACCGCGTCGACTTGGCTGCGGTCGCGCTGCGCCCCGCCGGTGAGCGGTACACCCTCGTCGGCAGCTTGCACTGCGTACTGCACGCCGGGATGTCCGCCGCGCTGATTGGTGAACGTTGCTGCCTGCCGCTCGACCAGGTGCGAGAACGGACACCGGTCGCGGTCGCGCTCACCGTATTGGAAGGCTATCTGACCGCGCCGCCCTACCTCCTTGTCACTCACCAGGCGCCGGCCTTGGGCGCGGTGATCGCCCGGCACGCGGGCGCATGCCCAGCCCTGAACGCGGCGCACCTGGTAGATATCACCGTGCTCGCCCGACGGCTACTCGGCGAGCGGTGCCCGCCCAATCTGCCTAGTCTCGCCGCTCAGTTGGGAGTGACCACCGCGCCCCGGTCCACGCGCACCGCGATGGACGCGGCACTGACCGGTGCGCTCTACGCGCACCTGCACCGGATCCACCACGGGCGCGCGCAGGCGAACGCAGATGCTCGGCCGACGCGCCCGGTGTCGAACGAGCGCACCGGCCACCCACAGATCTCCGGGATCGCACGGGCGGGGCAGGAGGTGCGCCATGGCCAGGCAGCCTGAGCAACGCCGCCCGGTCCTCCGCCTGATCGTGGTCGCGCTCGCGATCGGCCTCGCGTTGGTCGCCGTGATCGCCGCGCTGGTGTGGCGACCGTTGATCTCCTCGCTACACCTGGACCCCGCTCCGGCGCCGGCACACGCCGGACACGCGCTCGCCATCGACGCAAAATCTCTGTCCGCCAGTCCAGCCCGCGCACCGTGACAGGCTCCTGATATTCCGTCCGGGCGACCGACGGCGCAGCTCGCCACCCCCTTGGCAGAGCACGCCGGACCGGACGGAACGGCCCCGCCGAGGCGTCCCGCCGTGCGCCCGGCCGGGCCCGCGTCGCCCCGCCCCCACCGTGTCCCCCGCACCCCGGGGTGGGGCGACGCCCAACCCTCGCTGCGGCGAGGCGCCATGCGGCACCGAACAGAAAGACCTTCACACATGAGCACATTGACGATGCTGGACCCGCCGCCGCTGCCGGTCGGCTGGCCGGTCGAGCGGATCGACACCGCCCACCCTCACGCGGCCCGCGTCGAGGATTACCTGCTTTCGGGCAAGGACAACTACCAGATCGACCGGGACGCGGCCGAGGCGGTGCTGGCCGACTTCCCGCAGATGCGGCAGATCGCCGCCGCCAACCGCGCCTTCCTGCGCCGTGCCGTGCACACGCTGGTCGCGGATGGCATCGAGCAGTTCCTGGACGTCGGCACCGGCCTGCCCGACCATGAGCACCCCGCCGAGACTATCCACGCCCTGTGCCCCGGCGCGCGCGTGGTGCTGGCGGACAACAACCCGGTGGTGCTCACCCACGCCGCCGCGCGACTGCGCGGACCGCAACCTCAGCGCACGGCGGTGATCGAGGCGGACCTGCGCGAACCGGCGGCGATCCTGGATCACCCTGCCTTGCGCTCCGTGTTGGACCTGGACCACCCGGTGGGGCTGCTGCTCGGTTTCGTCGTGCATTTCCTCGCAGACCACGACCACCCCGCCGACCAGATCAAGACCCTAATCAATGCTCTGGCGCCGGGAAGTGCCCTGGTGCTCTCGCACGCCACCGCCGAAGGCCAAAGCCACCTCGCGCGCGCTGCGGCAGAGCACTACCACGACGCCGGAATACCGATCACCCTGCGCACCCCGGCGCAGATCGCACGGTTCTTCGACGGCCTGGAGTTGCTGGAGCCCGGCCTGGTCGCCCAACCCTGGTGGCGCCCCGATGAAGACCCCACCGAAGATCCTGGCCTGAACTGGGGCTACAGCGCCGTCGCCCGCAAACCCTGACCGGTGACCCTGTAGACCACGAACCTGCATTTGTACACATTAATTCGATCACCACGGCGCCTGAGGAGGCTGCGGATGGATACCCCCGGACCTGCATCGCGGGTGGAGCGACAGCGCGCCCGCGCGCACCGGGGCGCATTGGCGTTCCTGGAACGCGATCACGTGCCCTTCTCCACTGAGGCGATACTCGCCATCGCCCGCGCGCAGCGCCACAGACGCCCGACGCCCGGCCACGATCAGGCATCTGGCCTCTTGCGCCCTACGGCCTTCGAGCTTGCCGAGCTATTGCCGCCCGAGCGCGTGCTCTACCTGCGCGTGTTCTCGGGAACAACTACCTTCTCCCGGCGCAGGGCCGTGCGCGCCTGGCAGCACAAGCTGCGCGTCAGACGCGAGCAGGTCCTCGCTGGCACCGGCCGTCCGGCGTTCGACGCGGGAGATGACCAGCACACAACTGCGATGACCCCGCGCGAGCGGGATGCCGCGTACGATGCGTTGCCCGGACCGGCCGCCGCGCTCTACCGGCAGCTGGGCGCTTGCCCGATCAACCAGTTCGACACCGACACCCTCGCCGTACTGATCGACCTCGACGCGCCCGCCGCCGAGCGCCTGCCCAAGCAGCTGGTGGGCTGCGGTCTGCTCGACCAGGCCGGCGACGGGTTCGCCCTGAGCCCGCACGCCCTCCTGCACGCTCGCATTAAGTCCGAGGCGAGCGACGCTGAGCAGCGCGAACTGGACGCCGCCGGACTCGACCGGCTGCTGGCGTTCCTGCGCGACGCCGCCGATGCGGCTGCACGCCTGATCGCCCCGGGCCGCCCGCCGCTTTGGGAGCGCGAACAGCTGCGCATACCCGCCCCCGCGCCGCCCTTCCCGCCGGACGGGCAGGCGGCTGCACAGTGGGTGGACGCGCGGGCGCAGGTGTACCTGGACACGGTGCGGTTCGCCTTCGCCGACCAGCGCTACGCCCTGGTATGCGACCTGGCGTACTGCCTGTGGCCGCTGTGGATGCGCCGCCGCACCGGGCGGCTGATCGAGGCGCTCACCCTCGGCCTGGCCGCCGCGCGGCTGGCATACAGCGACCGCGCCACCGGATGGATGCTCACCGCCCTGGCAGATGCGACGCGCGCCGTCAGCCCTGTGGCGGCGTACGGGCACGGCCGCCGCGCGGTAACGCACTGCGAGCACACCGGGGACACCGTCGGCCTGGCCTGGGCACTGAGCAGTCTCGGGGGGTGTCTACTCGACGCGGACCAGACCGATCAGGCCGACACCTGTTTCCGCGACGCCCAAGCGCTGCACGCCACGCTCGGGCACGCGCGAGGCGTCGCACTCGCGCGTCAGGGCCGGGGCCTGGTCGCCCTATCCCGCGGTGAGGCGGAGGCTGCGGTCGAACTGCTCGACGGCGCCCACCGCGCACTGGCCCAAGCCGGCGACCGGTACGGCGCCGCGCTCTGCCTGGCGCACCATGCCCGCGCGCTGGCCGCCGACGGCGACCCGCAGCGCGCCCTGCTGGAACTCGACCTGGCCAGCGGCGTGCTGCACGAACTGCACGCCACACGCGGCGAAGCGCTCACCCTGAACATCCGCTCGCAGGTGCTACGCGCGGCCGGACTGGAGTCCAAGGCCCGCGATGCCGACGCCGCCGCCCGCGCCCTGTTGCACGCCGACCCGCACCGCGCTGCACATCTGGATCAGCCCGGTGCCGCATCGTCCGCCGGGCTGGCGAGCCCGGACCGACCTCAGTGACAGATACGAACACTGACACGCCCGGTATCCGGCAGGAGAGTGCAGCGCCGTCGCCAGCAAGATCGCGCGTGGTCCGGGCGCGCCGGGTGATCGTACTCGGTGCGGCCTGCGCGCTCGCTGCCGTGCCCGCCGCGACTGGCCTGGCATTACTGGAGCGCTCCTACGACGGCACATCCGCTCGGTCCGCCGACGTGGGCTGGGGTGTGCTCGGGGTCGGAGCGGTGTTGGGCACGGTCGCTGCGCTGCTGCTGCGCCGCCGCATGCCTCTGCGCCCAACGTGGCGGGCGGTGCTCGCGTTGTGGATCGCGCTGGCCGTGCTCGCCCTCACCGACGCCGCGCTCGCGCGCATCGCGCCGTTCCGCGTCGGTCTGCTGTCCCTCGTGCTCTACCTGCTGCCCGCGCTGCTGGCCGCCACCGCCCTGCACGCCCGCCGCCCCGCCGTGATGGCGGCGCTGTTAATGGCGGCTGGCGTGCTGCCGGTGGCCGTGGCGCATCCGATCGCCTTGGTGCAGCAGCACGTGGGCGCGACGCAGTGGATGCGCGCACAGGGCATCACCTCGCGCCAAATAATACAGAGGGTTGATTTATCGGGCCTTGTGCAAGAGCCCTACCAGTACGACCGATCCAGCGGGATACTGACCGCGATTTTCCACCAAGACGAGGGCTGGCTGCTGCCGCCGGTCGCGCTCGCCGCCGAGACCGTCACCCCCGGCAACGAGCCCTGCGCCCCGGTGCTGGTTGCAGAGGGCGACGCACAAGACCAACAGACCCCGCAGAACTGCGAGCCTTCCCCTGACGGGGTTTGGGACCTAGATCTCGGCGGCGGAAATGCAGGCGTCGCCCGCGAGTTCGGCGCTGTGACCGTCGCGATGACCGGATCCGAGGAGATGGTCCCGGAGTTGGACCGGGCACTGCTTGCCGCGCAGCCCGCCGACGACGCGCAAATGTTCATCCGCATCGAGCCCGGCCCATTCACCGTTACTGACTGGCTGGTGCTCTGAATTACTCAAACACCTGAGCGATGGACTGTGAAAGTCGCCAAGCCTGGCCGCGACCCTGCTGCGCGCCCTGCTCGTTCTGACCACCACAGGTCGCCCGGTGACGGACGATCAAGAACGTGGATCACGACCGCCTAACCTGACTCTGATCATCCGGGCGGGGTTCGCTCGGTCGTAGCGCTGTGAGCTTTGGTTTTACTGCTGCTTGTCAGCGGACTTGCGCACTAGGCCATGGCTCATAGTTTCCTCGGGTGGCGTACGTGCCCACCGTGAAGACCGCGTCGGGGGCAGTGGCCGTCCAGATCCTGTAGTCCTCACGGCGCAGGTCGCGCGATATCGAGCACATCGGCTCGGCACAC